>JAEUJT010000493.1 GCA_016793525.1 Archangium sp.
CACGCCGAGCAGCTCGAAGTAGTCTTGCTTGCGCATCGCCGCCATCTTCGCGGCCAGCTTCTCCCGCGCCGTGCTGTCTTCGTTCGACAGCTTCGGCATGCTCATCACCACCGACAGCTCGGGGAGCAGCGAGCCTCCCAACGGGCGCGGCGGCTCCACGGGGGGAGCGGGCTTGCGCGATGGGCGCGGCGGCGGCGTGAGATCGACCGGTGGCGGCGGCGGCACGCTCATCAGCGGCGGCGCCATTTTCTGCGAGAGCTCGGCGTTGTCCCACGGCAGCGGCAGCCCGGGCGCGGCCATGGTGCGCGGCGGGAGCGGTGGCGGCACCACCGGCGCCTGGGTCGGCAGCGGTGGAGGGAGTGGCGGAGGCTTGGTCGCCTCGACCGCGGCGGCGATCTTGGCGATCGAGGGCCGGCGCTTGCCCGGCGCGGGCGCGTCTTTCAGCTGCACCATCTGCGCGCAGGTCATGGCGAAGAGCAGCCGGTCGGTCTCGAGCCGCGACAGCACGTTCAGCGCGCGCAGCGTCGACACGGTCTGGTGCCCGTCGACCATGCGCATCAGCTCTGTCTCTTCATCGCTCAGCCCCGCGTCTTGGAGCGCGTAGAGCGGCTCGTCAGAGAGGTGCACGTACTGCTCTCCGACGTTCCCCAGCGCCTTCGACAGCCGCTTGGCGTCGTACGCGCGGCGCACACCTTCGACGATCAGCTGCGCCGTGGTCATGCCCAGGGTGAGCGGCTCAGGAGGCGGCTCGACCGCGGGGTTGAACTGAAACTCGCCGGTGTCCCAGCGGAACGCGTCGTACAGCTTCTCTTGCAGCTGGAGCACGAGCGCGTACTGCAGGTTGTGCGGGCTCAAGCAGCCCATGTCGATCAGCACCGTGCCCTGCATGCGCTTCGACTTCTTCATACGGCGGAGCGACTCTTCGCACTCCGCTTCGGAGATCATCTTCTCGCGCACCAGCACCTTGCCGAGGCATTCAACCAGCAGGTTCGACTTCACCGATTCGGGCGTGCCGTTGCGGAAGTAGACGATCTTCTTCACGTTCTGCCGGCGCAGGAGCAGCGCCCCGCTCGCGCGCCAGCGGTGCACCTCGGCCAGCACTTCGGCGAAGGGGCGGCTGCTGAAGTCTCCGCGCAGCGAGGGGCCACCGGCGTTGGTGCGCGACTGGGCCTCGACCGCGGTCACCTCGTCTCGCTGGAGATCGTCGGCCATGAACTCGCCGGTCGCCGCGTCTTCTTCGACCGGGGGCGGCGCCTTGATGACGGTGGGCTTCGGTTTGCGTTTGCCGAGGGCCTTCTTCAACACGGTGGAGAGCTCCGTCAGGTCGACCGGCTTGGTGAGGTAGCCGACGGCCCCGTATTCGGACAGGGCTTCGGCCTGCTGTTCGGGGTCGGTGTACACGGCCGAGATGAAGATGACGGGCGTACGGGCTCCGCCTTGGAGCACCCGCAGCTGCGCCACCACCTCGAAGCCGTGCATCGAGGGCAGGGTGGGGTCGATGATCAGCACGTCGAAGGTCTTCTTCTCGAGTGTCTTCATCGCCCACTCGCCGTCGCGTTCGACGGTGACCACGTACCCTTGGCGAACGAGCGCGTCGGCGAGGGTGCGCTGGTGTGCGCGATCAGCATCAACGATCAACACATTGACAGGAGCGGTACGCGCCACGATGGGCGCCGAGCCTAAGACACTTCTTCAAGACAATGGCCGGTGAAGTGACTATGCGACGGCCCCATGAAAATTCACGAGTACCAGGGCAAACAGCTCTTTCGAAAGTATGGCGTTCCGGTGCCGCGCGGCATCGTGGTGAAGAACGCTGACGACGCCGAAAAGGCCGCCAAAGAGCTCGGCACCAAGGTCACGGTGGTGAAGGCGCAGATCCACGCGGGCGGCCGCGGCAAGGGCGGCGGCGTGAAGCTGGCCAAGAGCCCCGCCGAGGCGAAGACCCTCGCCGCCTCGATGCTCGGCATGATGCTGAAGACCATTCAGACCGGCCCTGAAGGTCAGAAGGTCAGCACCCTGTACATCGAAGAAGGGCTCGACATCGAGAAGGAGTACTACCTCGGCCTCACCCTCGACCGCGCCACCGGCCGCAACACGTTCATGGCGTCGACCGAAGGCGGCGTGGAGATCGAAGAGGTCGCCCACACGCACCCCGAGAAGATCCTCCGCGAGGCGGTCGACCCGGCGGTCGGCTTCCAAGACTTTCAGGGCCGCAAGATGGCGTACGGCCTGGGCCTCTCCGGTGACTCGGTGGGCAAGTTCGTGAAGTTCTGCCGCGCGCTCTACACCGCGTACGTCGAGAGCGATGCGTCGCTGGCCGAGATCAACCCGCTGGTGAAGCTGAAAGACGGCTCCATCGTCGCGCTCGATTCGAAGATGAACTTCGATGACAACGCGCTCTACCGCCAGAAAGACGTGGTGGAGATGCGCGACGTGGCCGAAGAAGACCCGCGCGAAGCGAAGGCCAAAGAATTCGACCTGGCCTACATCGCCCTCGAGGGGAACATCGGCTGCATGGTGAACGGTGCCGGCCTCGCGATGGCCACGATGGACACCATCAAGCTCGTCGGCGGCCAGCCAGCGAACTTCCTCGACGTGGGCGGCGGCGCGACGAAGGAGAAGGTGACGGCGGCGTTCAAGCTGATCCTCGCCGACCCCGCGGTGAAGGCGGTGCTGGTGAACATCTTCGGCGGCATCATGAAGTGTGACGTCATCGCCGAGGGCATCATCGCGGCCGCGAAAGAAGTGCAGCTGAGCATCCCGCTCGTGGTGCGCCTCGAGGGCACCAACGTCGCGCTCGGCAAAGAGATCTTGAGCAAGTCGGGGCTGAAGATCACCCCCGCCGACAACCTGCGCCAGGCGGCCGAGAAGGCCGTCGCCGCGGTGAAGTAAGCGAACCCCTTTCTTTCCCTTTTTGATGTGGAGATGACGCGATGAGCATCTTGGTTGGGCCCGATACGCGGGTCATGGTTCAAGGCATCACCGGCTCTGCCGGCTCGTTTCACGCCAAGCAGTGCCTGGAGTACGGCACGAACGTGGTGGCTGGTGTCACGCCGGGCAAGGGCGGCCAGAAGTTCGAAGGCAAGATCCCCATCTTCGACACCGTCGAGCAGGCGGTGAAGGCCACGGGCGCAAATGCCTCGGTCGTCTTCGTGCCGCCTCCGTTCGCGGCCGACTCGATCATGGAGGCGGCCGAGGCCAAGGTGCCGCTGGTGATCACCATCACCGAAGGCATTCCCGTCAACGACATGGTGAAGGCGAAGCGGTACCTCTCCGGCACCAGCACGCGCCTCATCGGCCCGAACTGCCCGGGTGTCATCACCCCCGGCGCGAAGTGCAAGATCGGCATCATGCCCGGCCACATTCACAAGCCCGGCCGCATCGGCATCGTGTCGCGCTCCGGCACGCTCACGTACGAGGCGGTGTTTCAGGTGACGGGTCTGGGCCTCGGCCAGTCGACCGCGGTCGGCATCGGCGGAGACCCGGTGAACGGCACCAACTTCATCGACGTGCTCAAGCTCTTCAACGAAGACTCCGAGACCGACGCGGTGATCATGATCGGCGAGATCGGCGGCAGCGCTGAAGAAGAGGCCGCGGCCTGGGCGAAGGAGCACTTCAAGAAGCCCATCGCCGGGTTCATCGCCGGCGCCAGCGCCCCTCCGGGCAAGCGCATGGGCCACGCCGGTGCGATCATCTCCGGTGGCAAAGGCGCCGCGAGCGACAAGATCGCCGCCATGAGCGCCGCTGGCTACGTGATGGCGTCGTCTCCGTCTGAGCTCGGCACCACGCTCGTCGAGGCGATGAAGCGCCGCGGGATGAAGGTCTAAAAGCAGTCGCGCGCAGCGGTCACCGTGCGGTCGTGGAGATTTTCGCCACCCGCACGGTGCGCAGCGTGTCAGCGCGAGTGCGGTGCAGCAGAAACGCCGGGTGCACCACGCTCGTCGGGTAGTTCTCGAAATGACGCTCCTCTGAGCGCTCGAGCCCGTTCTCCAGCAGCTGCGCGTCCGACACGTCGGGGCCGATGACGACCAGTCGCGGCCCGCGCTCGCGGACGAGCTCGGCCAGCGCCTCGGGAGCCACGTGGCGGAGATCGCGCTGCGCGTAGAACGCCAGCGAGTGCGGCGCGACGATCCCCGTCACGAAGATCTCCGTGGCCTGTGGCTCCTCGGCGCGAACCACTCCGGCGACGCGCTCCCAGGGCTGGTAGGCCAGCAGCGCGCCGTGCAGGTGTCCGTGGAAGAAGACGAGGCACGCGCTGGTGACGCCGACCCAAGCGCCGGTGGCACGTTCGGGGGCTGAGGCGTTTCGAGTCAGCCAGCGCGTGACCGCGATGACCGCTCCCGCAGCGGCGAGCCACCCCCAATTCCCAGGGAAGACGAAGCGCAGCGCCAGCCCGATGCCCGCAAGCGCGAGGGCGCCGAGCACGTCGGCCGCGCGGGCCCACCGTGAGGCCGCGACGTCGCTCAGCCGCGATACCTCGTCGGCCGCCAGCAAGGCAGCCGGCGCCGCGAGCCAGTACAGGTACTGAGGCAGCTTGAAGAGCGACAGCGAGATGGCCACGAAGGGAATGCCGAGCCACCACACCGCGACCCGCGCGGGCTCCGGTGGCAGCGTGCGGGCCTGGGCCAGCCCGATGATCCGTCGCACGAGGGCGATGATCAGCCACGCGGTGAAGGGCGCGAAGGCCCACAGCCCGGTGTGGAGGAAGAACAGCGGCGTGGTGTCGTCGCGGTACCCGCTCGCGCCGGTGAGGCGCCCGAAGCTCTGACCCACCAGCAGGTACAGCGCGGTGTCGGCTCCGTTCGCGCGTGCCACGGCCACGTAGAAGGGCACCGTCAGCGCGGCGACGATGATCAACCCGCGCACCGGCCTGAGCGCGAAGGGACGGCGCCACCAGCGGAGGTTGGGCTGCCACGCCGCGCGCAGGGTCTCGGGCCCGACCGCCGCCAACGGGAGCAGCAAGCCGACGGGGCCCTTCGAGAGCGTCGCGAGCCCGGCGCCGATCCACCCCAGCCAGACGAAGACGGGGCGGCCCCGGGCGGCGACGAAGCCGAAGACGCTCACCGCCGAAAACGCCAGTACCGGCATGTCGACCTTGGGATCAGCCACCATGCTGTGGAAGCCGATGGAGGCCCCGAGCAGCACCGCCGCCAGCGCGCCGGTCCGCGGTGACCACACCACGCGCCCGATGCCCGCGGTGGCCGCCAGAGCGAGCAGGCCAAAGAGGAGCGTCGGGAGCCGCGCCGCCGTCGACGTCACCCCGAGCACCGCCATCGCCGCCGCTTGCGCCCACCTGTTCATCGGTGGCTTGTTGGTGAACGGCCCGAGCGCGTCGTTCAGCGTGAGCCACTCGTGCGTCGCCAACATTCGCCGCGCGACCTCTGCGTACTGGGCGGGGTCGTAGTCTTGGAGCTGATCTCCGAGGCTGAGCAGCGCCGGCGCGACCACAAGCGTCATCAGCAGCCAGTGCACGCGGGTCACGAGACGTCACCCCGGCGCGGCACCGCCAGCCCCGCCCCCGCCACGAGCACCAACGCCATGGAGAACGGCGCCTGGAAGAGCGGGTCGTGCGCCAGCGACAGGAGGGTGAAGAAGGTGAGACCTGACAGTGTCAAGACGCCCAACGGCGCGCGGCGGGCGGCGAAGGCGAGGCTCGACAGCATGAGCACGAAGAGGAGCGCGCCCGGGATGCCGACCTCTGCCGCCATCGAGACGAACTGGTTGTGCGCCTTGCCCGGGTTGTCCAACACGTACTGCGGCACCCCTTCGGGGGCGAAGAGGGAGGGCCTGAACTGGCCAGCCCCGACGCCGGTGAAAGGGTGGGCCTCGATCGCGCGCAGGCCGGCCTCGAGCAGCTCCTTTCGATCTCCGCTGCCCTCGGTGGTCAGCGCGCTGAGGAAGCGGGCGCGCAGCGGTTCCACGGCGGCCACGGTCGCAGCGCCGAGCACGACGATGATCGCCGCCGCGATGACGGCCCGGCGCCGGTTCGGAGTCACCAGCGCCACCGTCACCAGCAGCGACGCCGCCAGCGCCACTGACGCCATGCGGGCGTAGGGAAAGAACCAGACCGCGATGGTCCCGAGGGCTGCCACGGCCCAGGCCACGAGGCGCACCCGGCCTGACGTCTTCGCGCCTACCACCGTCAGCGCCAGCACCGCCAACGACGACACGTGCGCGAACTTGAGGCGGTGGAACAGCAGACCGCCGCCCATGAAGCGGCCCTCCGCGTTCGGCACCGGCTCGTACACGCGGTGGAAAGGGAGCTTCAGCCACTCCAGCGCGCTG
>JAEUJT010000500.1 GCA_016793525.1 Archangium sp.
TCGAGCGGCAGGCAGCGCTGGTGCTTGCGCAGCGACGCCGTCCACGCGTCGAAGGTGAGGCCGACGAAGCGCTCGAACATCACCTCGATGCCCGCGTCGCTCGTCTTCCAGTTCAGCACCCGCTGCCAGGGTGAGAGCCTCCTGGCGCATTCTTCGATGCGGGCGAGGTGGTTCGAGCTGGCGTCGTGCTGACGCTCGCGCTCGATGGCCAGCGGGAACGGGACGTTGGGCAACGGCGCAGCCGCGAACGTGTCGCTGAATTGGTTCGCGGAGAGCAGCAGAGGCGGTCGCACCGGCACTCCAGTGTCGCGCGATGGAGGCCTTCCCGAAAGGGGTAGGGCAACGTGCGACGGATCAGCGCGTCACGAAGGTGCCGGCCAGAGGCGCGTCGAGGGCCGGGAGGTAGCGGTCTTCAGCCACGCTCCACACGCGCCGGGCGGCGGTGACGCGAAACGTCGTCGGGTCGATGTCGTACACGTTGTACCCGCAGCCCGGGGAGTGGAGGTCGGTCGCGCTCCCGGCGTTCACCACCGTGCGCCGCTGGGTGCGGAGCCGAAACGAGCGGTGCAGGTGCCCGTGGAGCACCAGGTCGACGGTGACATCGGGGCGATCGAGGAGCGAGGTGAGCTCGACGTCGTCGCGCAGGCCGTGGGCCGGGGTGTCTCGGGTGCCGTCGCGCCGGAGCAGGCCGTAGTGCAGCGCCACCACCACGAAGGCGTCACGGAGCGACGGGTCGGTCAGAATGCCGAGCAGCTTCTCGCGCTGCGCCGCGCCCACCAGCCCCGAAGAGTCGGTCAGCGACGTCGGCCGCGCGGAGTCGACGCCCACCACCTTCACGCCGCCCGGGAGCGTCTTCACGAAGGGGTACTGGCCCCGTTCACTCAGCGCACCGAAGTGCTGCTCGAAGTACCCGGGCTCGCCCGTCACGTAGCGGTCGTGGTTGCCCGCGATGACGGTGAAGCGCTCGGGCTGTGCGAGTCGAGGGCCGAAGAGCTGGGCCACGCGCGTGAACTCGGCTTCAGCCGCGACGCCGGTGAGGTCGCCCGTGCACAGCGCGTGGTCGATCTGCTGCCCGTCGACATCGGCGAGGAGCGAGGCGATGCGCTGGTCGCTCCCCGCGAAGTGCGCCCCGCGGCGCGCGAAGGTGTAGCTGGCCACCGCCGCCAACCGCTTCAGCGCCCACTTCGCCTCGAGGGGAAAGTGGGTGACGTGAATGTCGGAGAAGTGCGCCAGCCGCATCAGTTCAGGCCAGCAAGCTGCGGAGCATCCACGCGGTTTTCTCGTGGGTCTGCAGTCGCTGCGTCAGCACGTCGACCGTCGACTCGTCGCTGGCCTTCTCCGCGATGGCGAACACCGCGCGGGCCGTGCGCGCCGCCGCCTCGTGGCCCTTCACCAGCAGCCGCACCATGTCGGTGTCTTTCGGCACGCCCTTCGTCTCGTCGATGGACGAGAGCTCGGCCAGCTCGGAATACGTCGCGCGCACCGGGTAGCCGAGGGAGCGAATTCGCTCGGCGATGAGGTCGGTCGCCAGCCACAGCTCGTTGTAGTGGGTCTCGAACATCAGGTGCAGCGTCTGGAACATCGGGCCCTCGACGTTCCAGTGAAACGCGTGGGTCTTCTGGTACAGCGCGTAGGTGTCGGCGAGCAGGCGGTTCAGCCCCTGCGCGATGGCGAGCCGTTCTTTCGCTGAAATTCCAATGTCGATGTCGGCCTTCGTGGCGGTGCGAGAGGGCATGTGTGCTCCTGGAGTGGGGTGGACGCCGCTTCGATGCGCGGCGGCGCGTTGCGTTGCTCGTGTACCACGGCCGCTCATTAGGTGTTGACGAATTCAACTTTTAGATTATGTCTAACTTCGAAATGAATCTCGACGTGGTCCAGACCCTTCGGTTGCACGGTGTGCAGCCGTCGGCGCAGCGGGTGGCGGTGGCTGAATACGTGCTCACCACCGACCAGCACCCCTCTGCCGACGACGTGCTGGAGCGGGTGCAGGTGTCGTTCCCCATGGTGTCGCGGGCCACTGTCTACAACACGCTGAATCTGTTCGTGGAGAAGGGGCTGCTGCGCTCGCTCGTGTTGTCTGAAGGCAAGGTGGTGTTCGACCCGAAGCTCGAGCGTCACCACCACTTCATCGACGAAGACACGGGCCGCATCGAAGACGTACCGTGGAAGTCGGTGCAGGTGGGTGAGGTGTCGCGGCTCCCAGGCTACGACGTGCGCGAATACATGGTGGTGATGCGGGGGCGGAAGCTCGGCGGCCCCCGCAGCTCTGTGAAGGCAGGCAGGGCGAAGCGTCGCTGAGTCATTCAACCCGCAGTTCCGTGAGTCGAAAGAGAGAAAGTCACATGCTCGTTCCTGGTCAGAAAGTTCCCGATTTCAACGTTCCCGCCGTCGTCAGCATCGAGAAGGACAAGGAGTTCAAGAACGTCACCAACAAAGACTTCGCTGGGAAGTGGATCGTCTTCTACAGCTACCCGAAGGACTTCACCTTCGTGTGCCCGACGGAGATCGTCGAGTTCGACAAGAAGCTGAAAGACTTCGCCGACCGTGGCGCGGTGGTGCTCGGCGGCAGCACCGACAACGAGCACTCCCACCTGGCGTGGCGCAAGAACCACGATGACCTGAAGGGCCTCAAGCACCCCCTGCTCTTCATCTCGCCGGCGCTGGGCCAGGGCCTGGGCATCATTCACCCCGAGGCCGGCGTCGCGCTGCGCGCCACCATCATCATCGACCCGCAGGGCGTGGTTCGCTACGCGACCGCGAACGACCTCAGCGTCGGCCGCAACGTCGACGAGGTGCTCCGCGTGCTCGACGGCCTGCAGACCGACGAGCTGTGCGCCTGCAACTGGAAGAAGGGCGACGAGACGCTCAGCCAGAAGCTCAAGAAGGTCGCGTAAGTCCGAGCCGTCGTTTCTGATTCACCCAGGGCGCGGTGGGCGAGTTCCCGCCGCGCTCCCTTTTTGCCCGAAACCTGAAAGCCCCAGGAGACACCCCATGGAACAGCTCAACGCGCTGCGCGAGGCCCTGCCCGACGCCGCCCGCGACATCAAAATCAACCTGCAGAACGTGCTGCAGCCTGGTGCGCTGAATGCCGCCCAGACGTGGGGCGTGGCGGCGGCCTCGGCCTACGCCGCGCGCAACCCGAAGCTCGTGGCGGCGGTGCTGGCCGACGCGAAGGCCGCGGGTGTGCCCGACGAGACGCTCGAAGACGCCAAGGCGGCGGCCATCGTCATGGGTATGAACAACGTGTACTACCGGTTCCGCCACGCCATCGGGAAGGAGACGTACTCCCAGAAGCCGGCGCGCCTGCGCATGATGCGCATCACCGCGGTGACGTCGAACAAGCCCGACTTCGACCTCTTCTGCATGGCGGTCAGCGCCATCAACTTCTGTGAGGCGTGCATGACGGCGCATGAGAAAGAGGCGCTCGACGGAGGCCTCAGCGAAGACCAGGTGCACGACGCGGTGCGCATCGCTTCGGTGGTGCACGGCGCGGCGGTGGCGCTGGAGACGTAGTCGCTCCACGAGGTCTGTGCCCGCCGGTGACGAACTGGCGGAGCACAGCGGTGCGGGTGGTGAGCAGTCTCGCCTTTCGACTCGGCTGCTACGCGGTGATGGTGTGGCTGGCGCTGTGGGCCGAGGCGAGGCCGGCGCCGTCATTGCCCGACCTGGTGCTCGACGCGGTGCCGTACGTGCCGTGGGTCGACCGGTGGAACTACATCGTGTGGGTCTTCGCGTACGTGCCGCTCGCGCTGGCGTTGGCTTGGCGCGATGTGGAGCGCTTCATTCGCTACATGGTGACCGCTGGTCTCCTCGCGCTGGTGCGCGGCGTGTGCATCGCGGCGACGGGGCTGGGGCCAGTGCGCGGCGCCGACGTGCACGCGGGCATGGACTTCGACGCCCGGTGGGCCGCGTTTCTGCAACTCGCCACGCCGCTTGGCTTCTTCGACCGCGATGCGGGCGCGCGCGTGTACCTCACAAAAGACCTGTTCTTCTCTGGCCACACCGCCACCACGTTTCTGCTGTTGCTCTACGTGTGGCCGTGGAGGGCGCTCCGCTGGCCGATGCTCGCGGCGCACGTGCTGGTGGTGGCGAGCGTCTTCCTCGCGCACTTGCACTACACCATCGACGTCATCGGGGCGTACGCGGTGACCTATTCGCTCTTCGCGCTCAGAGAGAAGCGGGCCTGACGCGTCACTCGTAGCGCATCATCAGAACGGCGCTGGGCGGCTCCGACGCTTCGAGCTCGACCCGGCTGTTGTTGGCGCCGACCATCACGCTGCCGCCTTCGAGAATGCCCACGTAGTAGGTCGGCATGCCCTGCGCGTCGGAGAACCGCAGCCGCGTCGCGCCGTCGTCGAGGTGTTCGACCTCAACTCGGGTGAAGTTGTCTCCGGTGCGAAACGCGCGCTCGATGCGAGTCAATGCGCGCTTGGGGCCGATGGTGCGCATCAGCACCGCGGTGGCCGAGCCGAGCAACGTCGCTTGCCACGAGCTCACGAACCGCCGCCCGAGCTGGCGAAGCGCCTCGTCGCGCGATGCCGCTGGGAAGACGGCCGTGGCGCATGCTTCAACCCACTGGGGGAACAGCGCGCCCCTCCACGCGGGAGGGAAGGGCCGGTCGAGGTCGAGCTCCAGCGCGCGCAGCTGCGCCTTCAAGGCGGGCGTCAGGTCATCACCGACCGCGCGGATCAACCCTTCGACCGCGGTGGGGAAGACGTAGGGCTCGTCGGCCATGGGGCCTACTTCGCCACCGGCGCGGGCTTGAAGTCGCCGGCCTTCACCACCGTCAGCTTCGAGACGTCGAGGTGGCGTTTCACCGTGGCGTTGACCTGCTCGAGGGTGACGGCCTGCAGCGCGTCGTCGACCTTCTGTTCCCACGCCATGGTGCGGCCGAGGCGGGCCTGGTTGGCGAGGGCGAAGACGAGCGACCTGTCATTCGCGCGGCTCTGCTGCCGGTCGTCGAGCACCGTCTTTCGCTGGGTCTCGAGCTCGTCTTTCGTCACGCCGGCGGCGATGAAGCGGGTCACCTCGGCGGTGAGGCTCGCCTCGACCTTGCTCAAGTTCTGCGGCGCGTAGATGACGGTGGCGAGGAACGCGGAGCGGTTGCCGTCGACGGCTTCGTTCACGTCGAGCCGCGAGTACGCGCCGTACGACAGGCCCTGCTTCTCGCGCAGCACGTCGAACAGCCGCGCCGCCGGAGAGCCGCCAAACGCCGCGTTGGCCAACATCAGCGCCGGCATGTCGGGGTCTTCGTCGGTCAGCTTCACGGTGGTGCCAGCGCCGATCCACGCCTGGGCCTTGTCGGGGGTGGCGATGGAGGCCTCTCCCGGCTTGGAGTCGAAGAACGGATCTGCCGTGACCACGTAGGGCTCCTTCACCACCCACTTCGCGAGCCGCGCCTCGAGCTTGGCCTTCACCTCGGCGGGGTCGAAGTCGCCGACGATGGCGATCTCACCGTTCTGCGCGCCGAGGAAGCGGCGGTAGAATGCGCGCACCTGGTCGATGGTGACCGCGCCGACGCCGGCGATGCGCTCGGGCACGGTGGGCACGTACATCGGGTGCTCCTTGGCGGCGGGGCTCAGCGCGCGGAACAGCTCGATGCCGCCCAGCGTACGCGGCTCGCTCTTCTGCTGGTCGAGCGACGCGAGCATGCCCTTCTTCATGACGTCGAATTCTGCGGCGTCGAGTGCAGGCGCCGTCAACATGTCGGCCACCAGGTCGAGCACTGGGAGCAGCTCGGGGCGCTTCGCCTCGACCGTCACCACCACGGCCTGCGGCTGCGGCCCGACGTGCACCTGGGCCTTCAGCTCCTGCAGCTTGGTCTGAAAGTCTTTGTAGTTGAGCGTCGTGGTGCCCTTGTCGAGCAGCTCCACGGTCATGGTGCCCACGTCGCGTTGACCGGCGAGGGCGGCGGCGCTCCCGTAGTGAAAGGCCATGGCCACGTTGACCGTCTGGGCGCGGGTCTTCTTCGGCAGCAGCACGAGCTTGGCGCCGTTCGACAGCGTGAGGCGGGTGGTGCGCGCGTCGATGTTGGCCGGGCTGGGGTCGAACGCCTCGCCCTTCGCCACGGCTTCTCCGGGCTTGAGCGCCTTCACCAGCGGCCCCACGTCGGGCGCGAGCGGCACCTCGGCGCGGTTCGGCTTCTCGGTGGGCACGTATTCGCCGGTCGTGCGGTTCTCGGGCTTGAAGTACTTGCCGGCGACAGCGTCGACCTCGGCCACCGTCACCGCCTTCAGGCGCTCTCGCTGCACGAACATCATTCGCCAATCGCCGATGGCGCCCCACTCCGACAGGCCGAGCGCCACGTCGATGGAGGAGTTGAGCGCGTTGTCCATCTGCGAGAGCCAGCCGGTGCGGGAGCGCTCGACCTCGGCCTCGGTCGGCGGCTGCTTCTCGAGGTGCTCGGTCACGCGGAACAGCACGTCGCGCACGGTGGCGGTGGTGTCTCCGGCGCGCATCGTCACGAAGCAGCTGAAGAGGCCGGGCTCTTTGCTCTGGTCGACGTCGCACGAGGCGTGGGCGGCCTTCTTCCCGTCGACGAGCTCCTTGTGGAGGCGCCCCTGCGGCACGTCGCCCACGATGCCCTGCAGCACCATCAGCGCCGGGAAATCGGGGTCAGACGCGGCGGGCACGTGCCAGCTGGCGAGGAACATGGGGTTCCCTCCCACGCGGCGAACGGTGACGTGGCGTTCTCCGTCTTGGGTCGGCTCGGCGGTGAAGGTGGGCGACACGGCCTTCGGCGGCTTGGGCAGCTTGCCGAAGCTGGCGGCAATCCACCCGAAGACCTTCTTGGCGTCGAAGCGCCCGCCGACCACCAGCATCGCGTTGTCGGGCCGGTAGTAGCGCTTGTAGAAGGCCTGCAGGTTCTCGATGGGCACGAGCTCGATGTCGGAGCGAACGCCGATCGTGCTGCGCCCGTAGTTGTGCCAGGGGAAAGCCGCCGCGCGCACCCGGGTGCGGAGGGCGTGGCCGGGGTTGTTCTCAGAGCCTTCGAATTCGTTGCGCACCACCGTCATCTCGGTGTCGAGGTCCTTCTTCGCGACGTACGAATTCACCAGCCGGTCGGCCTCGAAGCGAATCGCCCACTCGGTGTTGGCGTCGGTGGCGGTCAAAATTTCGAAGTAGTTGGTGCGGTCGTCGCTCGTGGTGCCGTTGAAGTCGGCGCCGCGGGCGATGAGCGCGGCCTTCGGGTCTTTCGTCGTCGGCGTGCCCTTGAAGAGGAGGTGCTCGAGCAGGTGCGCCATGCCCTTCTCGCCGTAGCCCTCGTGGCGGCTGCCGACGAAGACGGTGAGGTTCACCGTGACCTTGGGCACCGACTCGTCAGGCACCAGCAGCACCGTGAGGCCGTTGGGCAGCCGGTACTCGGAGATGCCTTCGACCGACGGCCCGGCGATGAACGGCTTCGGGGCGGCGGGCGCTTGGGCAAGGGCGGCGAGGCAGAGGAGCGAGAGCACAGGGGACTCCGTGAGAAAGAATGCGAGCGTCGAAAGACACCTGACGCGGCCCTCTTAGTCCCGCAGCGGCGCACTCGTGGTAGGGAAAGGGACATGGTCCTTGCCTTCGCCTTGGCCGTGTTGACCGCCGCCAAACCCGACGCCGCCCTCGTGGGCACGTGGACGTTGGCGGGCGAGCCATTCATGACCTTAAACGCCAACGGCTCCGGCGTGATGGACGGCGAGAAGCTCAGCTGGCGCACCAACGGCGCCACCGTGTCGTTCATGGATGGTGACGGTGAAGAAGACCGCGCCGGGTACGCCGTGCAGGGAGATGCGCTGACGCTGACGTTGAACGGCGTGCCGCTCCAGCTGCAGCGCGCGGGCAAAGGCGCGGCGGTGAAGGCCAAGGGCTCCATGGCCAAGAAGCTCGAGGCGGCGCAGGCGAAGCAAGCGGGCGGGAGCGACGACGCAGAAGCCGAAGCGATGGCCTCGGCGCAGGCGTGGCTCCAGGCGCAGCAGGGTGGGGCTCCCGGGGGCGCGGTCCGCGGGCAGCAGGGGCAAGCGCAGGCTCCGCAGGCGCGGCGAGGCGGCGGCGCAGCGGGGAATGATCAGCTCAGCCAGCTGCTCGTGTCGTCGAACTGGTGTTACCTGCGCTACGCGAGCGGCAACACGTACACCCAAAAAATTCACTTCAGCCCCGACGGCACGTGGAACGACTTTTCTGAATCCGACATTCACGTGAACAACTCCATCGGCATCGCGCAGGCCACGGGCAACCGGCAGAACGGCGGCCAGTGGGCGGTGCAGGGTGGGCAGCTGATGATGTCTGACCCTCCCGAGACGCCGCAGCTCGCGCCCGTCCCCCTCACCATCACCCGCAACTCCAACGGCTACCCGATTCTCAACGCTGATGGGCGTGAGTACTCGATGTGCCAGTGAGGCGTGTGCCAGTGAGGCGTGTGCCAGTGAGGCGCTCGAACCGGGCCAGCCCGCGCAGCCTGGTGCCGGAGCTGTCGAACGTCTTCACCGCGTCGAACAGCCGCTCCGTCGACACCAGCCACGGCCCGTAGCTGGCGTTGACGTCGAGCACGAAGGCCAGGTCTTCTTCCTCGAGGTAGCCGCCGATGGGCGAGTGGTGGCCTCCACCGCGGCCGAAAATCGCGGCGCGGGAGAAGTTGGCGACGACGCGCCGGTGTTCATGGTTCGACGCGCGCAGCTCGTCTCGGAGCGCCTCGACCGTCGACGGCCGCACCACCGTCACCGCCCAGTCGTCGGGCACCACCTCGTCGGCCTCGCGGGCGAGTTGCTCCACCGTCATCGGGCGGAAGCCGGGGCCGCGGAGCGGGTTTCTCCGCGCATCTCCAGTGATGGAGCGCAGCACGTTGGCCACGCTGGTCGGGCCGCAGATCGCCGCGAAGCTCTGCGACCTCAACGGCGCGTAGCGCCTCGCCGAGGGCAACGCCCACGCCTTGGTGAGCACTTCGGGGTCACGGCTCACCGCGGGGCGTGAAGGCACGAAGTCGGCGGTCGAGGTGCGGAGCACGCCGAGGCCTAACAGGGCCCTCGCGCCTCGGCACGATGGCTCGATTTCCACCCGGCGAACGGGTGGGTGGGTTCTTCAGCGCCGAAAGATGAGGTCGGCGACGGGAGGGAGGGGCTCCTGCGCCTGCGCGACGCTCACCGTGGTCGCCGCGGGCTGCAGGGCGGCCATCGCGTCGCGGACCTTCGTCAACAGCTCGCCACGAACGCCCTTGTACTTCGCGCGGAGCGCGTCGAGCTGCTCCATCATCTCGCGAAACTGGTCCTCGCGGCCTTGGTCGTACGTCACTCGCGCTGGGGGGATTTTGCTCATGGGTTTCTCCTGGTGGATCCGCGGAGCGTAACGCCCTCGTGAATTCCTCACACGCCGGCCGGTGGCGCAGATCGCGAGCGGAGGAATTCGTCGGCGGTGTCGCGGAGTTGGTGCCGCGCCGCTGATCTACTGGAGCGTCGGGCAGACCCGCGGCGAGCCGAACGCCTGCGTAATTCGGCACCCGAAGGTGGGTGACGCGGCCACATCGACGGGGGCTCCGCTGAGCATCGAGTCGAGCGCGCGCTCGAGCCACGGCGTGCGGTCGCGCTCTCCGACGTCACGCTCATTGTCGACCCAGCCGCGAAATTTCACCGCGCCGGAGCGGTCGAGCACCACCACGGTGGGCGTCGTTCGGGCCTCCAACTGCGCCGCGAGCGCGCCGGACCAATCGACCCAGAGCGGGAGCTGAATCGCTCGCGCCTGCAGTGCCGAACGCAGAGCGCGCGCGTCGTCGTCGGCGTTCGAGGACACGTACACCACGCGTACGCCTCTCGCTGCGTACGCGGCCGAGAGCGCTTCGACGCGCCGCTCGTAACGCGCGACGCAGGGGCACGAGGTGGAGAAGAAGACGACGACGGTGGCGTCGTGCGTCCCCAGCTCGGCGGCGAAGTTGATGGGCGCTCCGTCGAGGGTCGTCAGCGACGGCGCGGCGCTCGGCGTCGGTACGTGGGCGCACGCCAGCAGCAGCGAAGACACGAGGGCGACATGCAGCGCGCTCGAGCGGGAGGCACTCCGGTGAAGCCGACCGCGTCGAGTGCACGCGCCGGAGGTGGTCAGCGACGAGGGCTGCTCGGTGGGCGTTGGGCTCAGGGAGCGAACGGCTGGAATGTCTCGTCCTCCAGGGCGCGCCGTGTCGCGTGCTTCGACGCGCGGGTTCACCGCAGCGGTTCGTTTCACGAGCACCCGCTGCAGCGAAGTGGCCATCGCGCGCGAAACGGAATCACCCCGTGTTTCAGGGCGCGCCGCGGTGGAGGCGCTTCGACCTCGCGGGTTCCCGCCGTGTGCCGTCTCAGAAGAACGCATGGCGCACTCCGAAGGTGGCGGTGAATCGCGCGGGCGTGTTGTCGCCGAGACCATCGACGAACACGCCGGTGTCGACCGCCGCCTGCACCGTCCACTTCGGGTGGAAGCGCCACGACACCGCCGGGCCCACGCCGACGTCGAGCGCGCTGGAGTCGGGCACCGGCGCCTCGTCGACGTGCAGCTGGGTCTCGTACGACGCGCGGGCGATGACGCTCACCACCAGACCGGTGCGCAGCTCGACTCCGGCCGCGACCGTCGTATCGAACGTGGGCCCGAAGCGCTGGCTGTGCCCCGGCAGCACGCCCGCCATTGGCAACGGAACGGTGCTGCCGAGCGAAAGTTGGAGGTACCACGTCCCGCGCCAGGTCTCCTCGAGCGTCACCCCCGCGCCGAGGGCCCACGCGCCGCGGCCCGTCACGTCGGTCGCCAGCAGCCGCTGCGTGCGCGCCATCGACGTGCCGAAGGGAATCGTCACGCCGAGGTTCACCGCGACCCCGGGCACGTGCGCGTATTCGCCGATTTGAATCGCCTCGACGCGGGTGGTGAGCAGCGCGTCGCCGAGGCCGTGCCCCACGTCGCTGCGCCCGTCAGCGGAGCGCGCGTTGATGACCCACGGCATTCGGCCAGCGAGCAACCAGCGCGGCTTGAGCGCAATGAGGCCGGTCAACGCCGGGCGCAGCTCCACGTCGCTCGTGCCAGTCGGGTTGGCGATGTAGTGGCCGTGCTCATTCCACGAGCCGGGGCTCGGCGCGGCGGCGGCGGTGAAGAGCACGGCGCCGTTCTCCCACACCGCCAACCGACCGAGCCCGAAGGCCGACGCCGATACGCAGCACGCCGCGGCCTCCGCGCGCGCTCCGGAGAGCACGACGAGCGCCGCGGCCGCGATGGCCCCTGCGCGAATCACGGAATGACGGCGGTCAGCACGTGGCTGGCCGTCAGCTCGCCCTTGGTCGCGGTGACGGTGATCTCCCACGTGCCTGCCATGGTGAAGTTGACCGCGTGCGAGTGGTACTCGCCGTGCTCGTGCTCCTCGACCGTGGGGGCCGGCGCGCCGTGGCCGTGGGCTGGCATGTAGAGCGCGATGTTGACGTTCGCGCCCTCGACGTGTTCTCCGGTCGCGTCGGTGAGGTGCACCTCGAGGCCGTTGTCGAGGCGCTTCAGGGGTGAGGTAATCCACGACGCCTCGATGTTGAGCGCCGCCGTGCCTCCGTCAGCCGTGGCCCCCGCGTCGAGCACGTTTCCCCCGTCGACGGCGGAGGTCGAGGGCGCTCCGCACGCCGCCAGCATCACGAGCCCAACCGTCAGTACGCCGCGCATGTGGTCCTCCGTTGAGTGAGTTGAGGCGCCTCTACGCCTCCGCCGGTGCGCGCTGAATGCGACCAATTGTCGCAGGCGCTCAGCGAGAGACGGGGCTTTTGGCGAGCTTTCGCTGGAGCGAGCGCCGATGCATGCCAAGGCGGCGCGCGGTCTCGGAGATGTTCCCTCCGGTGTCGTTCAGCACACGCTGAATGTGCTCCCACTCGGTGCGGGCCAGCGACGGAGCGGCGACCGCCGGGTTGAGCTCGGTCGACGGTGGTTGGCTCGCGCGCTCGAACGCCGCGAGAATTTCATCGGCGTCGGCCGGCTTCGGCAGGTAGCCCACCGCGCCCAAGCGCATGGCCTCGACCGCGGTAGCGATGGAGCCATAGCCCGTCAGCACCAGCGCCCGCGTGGTCCGGTCGAGCGCCACCAATTGACGCACGACCTCGAGACCGGAGTGGCCCGCAAGGTTCAAGTCGACGAGTGCGAGCTCCGGCGTGTCGGCCTCCGCGAGCCGGAGCGCTTCGACCGGAGTGCCCGCCTCGCGCACGTCGTACCCGCGCTCGCTCAGCGCCCGCGCCAACCGCCGGCGGAACACGTCGTCGTCGTCGATGACGAGAATCGAGGTGGCGTCGCTCACGCCGGCTCCAGCACCGCCGCGGGGAGGCGAATGGTGGCCGTCGTGCCACGCCCCGGCGTCGAGGAGAGCTCGAGCGCGCCGTTGAGCTGCTCCGCCGTCGCGCGCGCCAGGTAGAGCCCGAGCCCCAGCCCGCTGCTCTTGGTGGAGAAGAACGGCTCGGCGGCGTGCTCGAGCACCACCGGAGGCATGCCCGCCCCTTCGTCGCGAATGACGAAACACACGTCGTCGGCCTGCGACTCCACCGTGACGTGGACCCGGGTGGGTGCGCCGAGGGAGGCGTCGGTCGCGTTCTTCACCAGCGAGCGCAGGGCCATGGTCAGCGCCGAGGAGGGCACGATGAGGGTGCGCGTCTCGAGGCTCGCCGCCACCAGCGCCGAGACGTCGACGAAGCCCTGCGTCGCTTCGTGCACCAGCGCGGAGATGGAGGTGCGCTCGATGGCTCCGCTGCGCAGCGCGCCCGCGTCGTGGGCCAGCCGCTCGAGAATGTGGCGGCAGCGCGCGACCTGCTCACGAATGAGCACCGCGTCAGCGCGCAGGGCCTGGTGCTCGAGCCCGCGCTCCAGCTCTTTGGCCACGACGGCGATGGTGGCGAGCGGCGTGCCCAGCTCGTGCGTCGCGCTCGCGGCCAACGTCGCGACCGCGCCCAGCGTGTCGACGCGCGCCTGCCGAGCCTGCGCCGCGGTGAGCGCTTCGGTCTGCCGCGCCAGCGATTCGCGCAGCCGGCGCACGAGCACGCCGATGAGCGCCGCCGCCACCGCAAACGCCACCCACATGCCCCGCATGTGCAGCTGCATCTGCGTCACGTGGTCGAGCGGCACGTGGCCCTCGAGCGTGATGCCTCCGGGCACGGCGAAGAGAGCGGCGAAGCACACCGTCGCGAGCGCTACCAGACCCATGGTCAGCGGCCCGGTGAGGAGCATCGCCCCGAGCGCGATGTAGACGAGGAACAGCGCGCTGAACGGGTTGTGCACGCCGCCGCTGACGAGCAGGAGCGCGGTGAGCAGCACCACGTCGTGACCGAGCACTCCGGCCGTGACGCGCGGGCTCAACGCGTGGGTGAGGCGTTGGAGCGCCACGTTGCTCGCCGCCCCGTACGCCAGCAGCCCCACCAGCAGCGCCCACGGGAGCGCGATGCTCGAGAGCGCGAAGACCGCGCCCACCACCAGCAGCGCGCTGAAGAAGATGGCCAGGCGAAAGCCGACCAACCAGCGGGTCAGCGGCGCGGCGGCCTGGGGAGGAACGCGAAGGTTCACCTGGCCACGCATACTCGAGTCTTCATCGGCAGACGAAGAAGAGGGCCTCCCCGGCGGTCGGGGGCGTGGCTATCGCCTGAAGAAGTGGCGAATCTCATCGCGCTTCGCCAGGGCGTCGGCGCGGCCGATGTCGATGAGCGCCTCGGCCCAGGTGCCGTCGAAGAGCAGGTACGCGGCAAGGTCTGATTCCCACGTCGCGTCGCTCGAGGCGGCGCGGGCCAGCAGCCATTCCGACACGCTCCCGACGTCCCACCGGCCGAGGTGGTGGCGCAGGTGCGTGCCGGCGAGGAGGCCGATGTCGACCGACGGCTCGAACGCCAGCGTCTCAATCTTTCGGTAGGCCATGCCGCGCGACTCGACGAGCACGGCGTCGACCCGGGCGCGCTCATCGGGCGCGAGCGTGACGCTCAGCACATCCATCATGCGGTTGAAGCGCTCGAGAATCTGCAGGTCGTACGACACCGCGTCGAGCAGCAGCGCGTTGAGCACCTTGCCCGCGAGGAAGAGCGGGTTCGGGTACGCGTCGGTCGAGTCGCCCGGCGTGTCGATGCTCGGCGCCACCGGCGGGTCGTGTCGCAGCGTGACCACCACCAGCTTCTCGGCCCCGACTCGAATCGCGGGCGCCATCGGCGTGTTGAAGCGCAGGCCTCCGTCGACGAAATACGAGCTGCCGACGCGGCGTGCGGGGAAGAGCGCGGGAATCGCTGCCGAGGCCAAGACGTGGTCGGCGGTGATGGGGCCAATTTTGGCGACTCGGCGCGGGTGTCGCATGGGTCGAAACTCCGCGCCCGGCGCCAGCTCGGCGAACATCGCGGTCACGCCGGTGCCGATGTGCAGCGCCGCCACCACGAAGGCCTTCATCGTCCCCGAGGCCACGTTGGCGTGCAGCTGCCGCCAGTCGATGGACGTCTGCACGATGCCCTCGAGCGCGCGCGGGTCGAGCAGCGAACGGCCCAGGTGCGTGTCTCCGTCGTCGGCTTTGCGCAGCGAGGTGAAGGGGCTGAGCCACCCCAAGAGGCCCATCACGTCGATGCGCAGGTGGTGCTCGAGCCGCAGCGCGCGCCAGAGGTGGAGCAGCTGGTCGACGCCGAGATCTCCGCGGTGCGCGTTCGCCGCGACCCACGCGCCGTTGATGGCGCCGACCGACGTGCCCGCGACGACGTGGAACGGCGCCGGTTCTCCGGGCTTCAGCGCGAGGGCCTCGGCGATGCCGGAGAGAATGCCCGCCTCGTACGCTCCACGCGCGCCGCCGCCCGACAACACGAGCCCGACAGTTTCAGTCATAGGTGCCATGACGCACCAGCCAGCATCGCGGGTGCAGCGCGGGTGTCCACTTTGTACGGTGCGCGCATGACGCCCCAGACGCTGCCGGTCGCCTTCGCCATTCCCGACTCGGCGAGGCCACCCACGGTGACGCCGCTCACGGTGGTGGTGCTGTCGACGGCTGAGCGCGCGCGGCGCGCACTGGCCCGGCTCGGGCTGACCTGGGCCGTCGGCCTGGCCTGCCTCATCGTTCCGCTGCTGCACTTCGTGTTGGTGCCGCTGGGGCTGCTGGCCGGGCCGGTGGTGGCGTTTCTCGTCTGGCGGCGCACCGTGCGCGTGTCAGGGCAGGGAACGTGCGCGCGCTGCGGTGGCTCCGTCGATGTGCCGGACGGCACGTTCGGGTGGCCGGTGGTGGTGACCTGCCTCGCGTGCAAGACGGTGCTGCACCTGACGCCGACGCGAGACGGCTCAGGCGGCGCGCGCGAGGTGTGACTCGTCGACCAGCGGCTCGAAGGCGTCGAGCACGAAGCCCACCGAGACCCGCCTCACCAACAGCTCGTCTTGAATGGCGCGGCCTTCGCGGAGGTGGCGCCGCAGCACCGCGTCGAGCGCCGACAGCTCGTGCCGCAGCGCCGCCAGCTGCGCGTTCATGCCCATCGGCCCGGAGGCCAGCACCGCCTCGCTGCGCTCTTGCACACATTGCGCACACGCATCGAACCCGCTGGGCGTCGCGC
The DNA here is from genome assembly GCA_016793525.1 of Archangium sp. The sequence continues at coordinate 15,501 of JAEUJT010000500.1, forward strand.
GCCAGTTTTCGATGATCCGGTGCAGCTCGGGATCCATCGTGCGGTCTGCATCTCCGTCAAACCCGTCGTCGCCGTCAGCCATGGTGCAGCCTCCGTGCGGATCGAATTTGCAAGCGGTGCGCCCCTCAGAACGGCCTGAAACGACGCAGCCACGAGGGGGTCATTGGTGACGACGCGGGTCCCTCGGCACACCCCGTACTCTGTGGTACGCGAGTCGTCTTTGGGCCCCTGGGAGCGTCGATGCAGATCCCGCTGATTCATGGTGACGCGCTGTTACGTGCGCTGACCAAGCTGGCCGCCGACGTCCAACGCGCCCGAACCATCGAATCCGTGCTGACGACGGCGGTCAGCGGGCTCGAGGCGCTCGGGTTCTCGGTGGCCATCATCGAGCTCCATGACACGCCGCGCCTCAGGCCTCCGACGTACGGCTCGCGAATGCAGCGCTGCGCCGACGCCCTGGCCGATGCGCTCGCGCGAACGCCGTCTCCGACGGGCCCCACGGTGGAGGCGGTCGGCCGTGGGCATGACGCGCTCTTCTTGCCCGACATGCAGAAGACCACGCTGGAGTGGCTCCGCGACGATGCGACGAACCCCGGAGTCATTCAAGCCGCGGCACTCCTGCCTCGGTGTGGCGCCATCGCCGGGTTGACGGTGCGGCAGCGGCTGTGGGGCACACTGTTGGTCACACATGACGACACCCGCGCCGAAGACGCCGCGCTGGTGGGGCTGCTGGCGCTCCAGCTGGGCAGCGCTTTGGAAATGGCCGACGCCCTCGAGCGCTTGGAGCGCCGTCAAACCGAGCTGGCGCTGGTGCACGAGCTGGCCATGGCCGGGCCGCACGCCGACTCGACCGCGGTGTGTGCGCGCGCGTTGACCGCGGTGTGCCGCATCACCGCCAGCCGCGGCGCGTCGCTGCACCGCTATGACATCGAACGGGGCGAATACGTGCAGGTGGGAGACACCGTCGGCGCGCCGGCGTCGTGGCGGCCGTTCCTCTCCGCGTTTCGAACCTTTCGGTTGCCGCCCGACCACCCGCTCCACGGCGGGCCCCTGGCGCAGCCGGTCGCGGGGTTCTTGCCCAACCCGGCCGACGTGCCCGAGGGGTTGAAGCACGTGGCGGTGGTGCCGCTGCGCATCGAAGCGCAGCCGATGGGCATGCTCTCGCTCGGCCGCGAGGTCGACGCCGAATATACCGACCGCGACCTCATCAGCGCCGAGGTGCTGGGCGTGCAGCTGCAGTCGCTTCTCGAGCGCACCCGCCTGTACGACGAGGCGTCGCGGCTCTACGCCGACCTGAAGCGCAGCTACGACCAGCTCGAGCGCACCCAGGCCGAGCTCGTGCGCCATGAGCGGTTGGCGGCGCTGGGCGAGCTTTCGGCCGTCATGGCTCACGAGGTGCGCAACCCGCTCGGCGTCATCTTCAATTCCCTCACCACCCTGAAGCGGCTGCTCCACCCCACCGGCGACGCGGAGATGTTGCTCACCATGGTGGGCGAAGAGGCCGACCGGTTGAACCGCATCGTCGGCGACCTCCTCGACTTCGCCCGGCCGTACGAGCTCGCGCGCAAGCCCATCGCCATCGAGCCGGTGGTGGCCAGCGCCGTCGACGCCGCCACCAAGGCGCTCACCACGCCCAACGTGAAGGTGATTACCGAGTTCCCCCGCGAGCTGCCGCCGTTCCCCATCGACGGCCACCTGGTACGGCAGGCGCTCGTCAACCTGGTGGTGAACGCGGTGCAGGCCATGCCGCGAGGCGGCACCATCACCGTGCGCGCCACCGTCGAGCGGCACAACGACTCGCCTTGGCTCGAGATTCACGTGCGCGACCAGGGCGTCGGCCTCACGCCGGTCGCGGCCGAGAAGATGTTCCAGCCGTTTTTCACCACGAAGGCGACCGGCACCGGCCTCGGGCTCGCGGTGGTGAAGCGCATCGTCGACGCGCACCAGGGCGAAGTGTCGGCACGCCCCAACGTCGACGGGCTGGGCACCACCTTCGAGTGCCGCTTCCCGCGGCTGATGGACTCACGAGACGGCGTCGTCACCCCTGCGCGGGCCGTGGCGGCGAAAGGATGACGCGATGAGCAAGACACATCAGCCGTGGCGCGGCGTGGCGGTCGCGGCGGTGGCGTTGACGTGCCTGCACTGCGGAGGTGGAGGTGGCCGCGACGGTGGCCTCAACGGCTTCGGCGGCGGCTTCATGGAAGGCACCGGCGGCGGCGAAAACGGGGGAACGGGCGGTGGCTCGACCGGCGGCGGCACCGGCGGCGGCTCCACTGGCGGCGGCGCGGGCGGCGGCACCGGCGGTGGCGGCGGCGTGCCCGGCTTGGACCTCGACGGCACGGTGGCCAAGGGGCCCTTCGTGCAAGGCGGAGACGTTGTGGTGCAGCTCGTCGATGGCATGCAGCAGCCGACGGGCGCGACGTACCAGGCCACCATCTCCGGCGACGACGGCCGGTACGCGGTCTTCGTGCCGGTGTTCGGCGTGGGCCGTTTGCAGGCCACCGGGCGGGCCTACGACGAGCTGTCGGGGCAGGTGACGAGCGCTCCAGTAACGCTCGAGGCCATGGCGCGCGTCTCCACCGGCCCGACGCAGACGCTGACCATCAACCTCTTCACCCACCTCGTGGCGCCGCGTGTTCGCACGCTGCTGGCCTCGGGTCGAACGCTGGAGCAGGCCGTGGCGCAGGCCGAGCGCGAGGTCATCGCAGCGCTGGGCGTGGGGAGCGAAACGCTGTCGCTGGGCCTCTCTGGCACCAAGCTGTCGATGGTCGACGGCGATGACCTCGGCGCGTCGTATCTGGTTGCGTTGTCGAGCACCTTCGCGCGCGCGGCGGTGCTGCGATCTCCAGGCCCCGCTGAAGAGCGGCTGCGCGAGCGGTTGATGTCGATGCCCGCCGAGCTCGCTTCCACGGGCGCGTTGGAGCCCTCCGAGCGCGCGTGGGTCGATCGCGCCCAGCGCTGCGTGCGCCCGTCGACCGTCAAGGCGTCGTTGTCCGCGCGGTTTCAGGCGACGAACATCACCAGCGCCGTGCCCGACATCGACCGCGCGCTCGATTCCGACGGCGACGGCACGCCGAACCTGAATGACACGTGCCTGCGCGTCGCCAACCCGACCCAAGCCGCGGTGCCTGACGCCGTGTGTTCGTCGACGGCGCAGGTGCGCGCCACGGCCCCTGCGGGCAGCGCCGACGCGCGGCTCTTCCTCCGCACCGGTCGGCTCGACCTCAACCTCACCAACGACGTGGTGCTGGTGCACGGCGCCACCGCCATCGGCTGGGTCGACCTCGACGGCGCGACGACGCCCACCGCGGTGACGACGCCGCTCGGGCCTCCGCTCGGCATTCCCTCGAACGCGAACCTCGTCGTGTACCAAGCGCAGCTGGGCGACCTGTCGAACGACGGGCGCGCCGACCTGGTGCTGTCGTTCTCCTTCGAGACCACCACCGGGCTCGGGGTCACCGAGCGCACGCCGCCGATTCTGGCCTTCCTCCCCGGAGCCGGGAACGGTG
>JAEUJT010000506.1 GCA_016793525.1 Archangium sp.
CGAGCCTCGACCTGACCTTGAGCGGCACCGACGTCGAGGGCAGCGCGCTCACCTTCGCCATCGTCTCCGGGCCGGCCCACGGCACCTTGAGCGGCACCGGCATCTCGCGCAGCTACCTCCCCGCGCTGAACTTCACCGGAGCCGACGCGTTCACCTTCAAGGTCAACGACGGCACGGTCGACTCCGCGCCGGTGACCGTCTCCATCACCGTCACGCCGGTCAACGATGCACCGGTGGCCACCCCGCAGTCGGTGACAACGGCCGAAGACACGTCGAGCTTCATCGCGCTGGCCGGAGCCGACGTGGAGGGCAGCAGCTTGGGCTTCGTCATCGTCACCCAGCCGGCCCACGGCAGCTTGAGCGGCGCTGCGGCGAACCCGACCTACTCGCCCGCGGCCAATTACGCCGGCCCCGACTCGTTCACCTTCAAGGTCAACGACGGCGCGCTCGACTCCGCCTCGGCCACCGTCGCCATCACCGTGACGCCGGTCAACGACGCGCCGGTGGCGGCCGGGAAGAGCGTCTCCTTCACGACGGACGACGCCTCGGTCGAGGTGCTCTTGAGCGGCACTGACGTCGAGGGCGACGTGCTCACCTTCCGCGTCGTCGACGGCCCTTCGCGTGGCTCGCTGAGCGGCACCGCGCCGGCCCTCGTCTACACGCCGAGCGGCGCCCAGCCGAACGTCGACACCTTCACCTACGTGGTCAACGACGGCACGAGCGACTCCGCGCCGGCGACGGTGACCGTCACCCGCAACCAGGGCACCACCTCCAATACCGGCGGCGGAGGCGGCGCCGACAACGAGCCGGTGGTCTCGGCGTACGCCTGGCCGGGCTGTTCCTCGACACCGGTGACGAGCCTGCTGCCGTTGGCGCTGCTGGTGCTGGTGCGGCGCCGGAAGCAGCTCCTCGGCGCGGCGGTGGCGGCGGTGGCCTTCGTTGCGGCTCCAGCGCTGGCCGAGACGAAGTCGAAGTTGGCGGTGTCGAGCCTGCGCGCGATGTCGGGCGTGCACGAAGGCGAGGCCGACGTCTTCACCGAGCGCCTGGTGTCGGAGATCCGCGCGCTCAAGGCCTACGAGGTCATCTCCTCGTCTGACGTCAGCACCATGCTCGGCTACGAGCGGCAGAAGCAGATGATGGGGTGCAGCGAGTCGTCGTGCACGATGGAGATCGCCAACGCCCTCAACGCCGACCGCATCACCTTCGGTTCGCTCTCCAGGCTGGGTGACTCGCTGTTGCTCGACGTCACCTTGATGGACGTGGCCAAGGGCCGCGCGGTGGTGACGGTGAGCCGCCGCTACGAGGGCAGCCGGCTCGACGAGGCGCTCGACGACTTGCCCAGCGTGGCTCGGGAGTGCGCGCAGGCCGACGGGAAGACGTTCGACGGCGACGCCCCGACGTCCGCGCGGGTGCGGCGGTGGGAGGTGGGCGCGAAGGTCGACGCCGACATTCTCGGGCCGGCCTTCGTGCCGTCGGTGACGGTGGCGTACACCACACGTTTCGTGGCGGTGATGCTGACCGGCATCGTCTCCGCGCGCCCGGGCGGGCGGTTGGAGGCGCGCATCTACCCCATCAAGACCAAGCGCCTGTGGCCCTTCGCGACGGTCGGCGTCACCGGTTTTGCCCATGGGCTGGCCGCCCGCGGAGGTCTCGGCCTGCAGATGCCGCTGTCGATTCTGCGCATCAACGTCGAGGTCGCCTACGAGCGCTTCCTGGTGAAGACGCCGGCCACGCAAGCCGATGCGCTGGTGTCAGGCATCGGCGCGTCGCTCGCCTTCTGAAGCGCCCTGCAGCGGGCTACGGGTTCTCGTATTCGTAGCCGACGATGCCGGTGAAGCCCGTACCGGAGAGGCAGTCAGACACCGTGGTGCGCACCAGCGTGCCCGTGCCTTGGTACGCGCCCTTGTTGCGCGAGAACACGCACGCCTCGCCCGACTCGCAGAGGCCATCTTCGTCGCCGAGCCCGTCGTCGAAGCGCTCCCACGAGTTGCGGAGAATCTGCTGGCCCTTCCACGTGAAGCCCGGAGTGGTGAGCGTCTTCGGGCACACGTTGGTGTTGAGCAGGTCGAGGTCGGTGGCCGGGTTGGGCCGCCAGTCCCAGATGCGCACGTTCTCGCCGGAGGTTGATGGATAGCTCCGATTATCGGAGTTCGGGAACGCCGAACCATCGAAGCCCCACGTCCGCCAGCGGTTCTCCACCAGATACGCGCGGGTGAGATTCTCGAACGTCGAGGCGCCGTTGGTGTCGGATGGGCTCACCGCGTCGTCGGTCGTCACTTTTCCGAAATATGAGGGGGCGATCGACCGGCCGCGCATCGCCGTGCCGAAGGTGGAGCTGCCCGCCGCGATGCAATCGCTCCCAGACACAGTCATGCCATTGAAGTTGCCGCAGTCGTCGTTCGCGGTCCCGCTGCCACCAAACCGAACGTCGCCGAGCACGACGGCGTTGTTGCTGGACACCGAGTTGGACCCGTTATTTGCGAAGACCAGGTTTTCGAACGTGGGCTCGTCGCCGTTGAGCTGCACCGCCGTGTTGTTGTTCACGCTCACGAGGTTGCGCACCAACGCCTGAGAAACCGGAATGTAGGGGTTGACGCTATTCGCGAAGGTCACGTTCGCGAGCTGCACGGTTCGAAACGAACCACCCGAATAGAACGGATAGTACGAGCTTGTCGAAAGCAGGTTGATGAACCGCACGTCGTTGTCGGAACCAAAGTACGTGGCCAGGTATGCCGAGTTCAGCATCGTATCGACAGCCGTCAGGCGGAGGTTGTTTACCGGAGCAAAGAAGCCGTACGAGGCTGAGCCCAGGAGCTGAACGCCATGCATCAACAGGCTCCCGTCCGAGTAATTCACGTAGATGCCGAACGAAGCGCCCAACGAATCGACGCGAACGTTTCGCAGCGTCACGCCCGGGTAGATGACGAGGAGGCCGTGCGATTCGACGGTGAAGTCGCCTTCGACCCACTGCAGATAGTCGTAGGTGATCAACGTCCAATTTCCAGACGGACCGGCGTGCATCTTTCCAGGCTTCATGACGTACGACGATCTCCGGCCGTAGAGGTACCGGATGTTCGTCGAGTCCTCGGTCTGGAGGAAAACGACATTGTCTCCCTCTGACATCGAGTTGTTGCCGTTCGCATTGACGACGCGGTTGGTGAACCAGACGCTCGTGTCAGACGACACGGTGGGCGTGCCATTCACCGACACGTTCACCGCGCTCGGGCGCCACGCGGTGTTGTCGAAGTCGACCAGATCCGACAGGTTCTTCTCTTCCTTCAGGCCGGAGCTGAAGACCTTGATGGCGCCCGGCAGCTGGACGCACTGCCACTGGAGAGCGTTCTGGGAGTCGGTTGCGACGACACCAGCGCAGCTCGTCACGCCGGGCACCGCGATGGTGCGCATCAGTCCGGCGTGCAAACAGCCAGTCATACCGTCGGCCTCGTAGCCGTCGCACTCGACGTTCGAGGCATCGAGCCAGGTGGCGCCGTCGCGCTTGATCCACCAGCCCCAGCTGTCACGCCCCGCGTACACGGGGAGCGCCGGCCCCGGGGTGGAGTTCACGTAGGAGATTCCCGTGCACGGCGACACGTTGCCCGCAGCATCGGTCGCGGTGACGTAGAACGCCTTCGCCTGCAGCGCCTCCACCGTGAACGGGTACGTGGTGGGCACGCCACTCGGCTCGAACGTCTCCAGCACCGGCCCAGTGCAACCGGGAAAGCCGTAGACCTTGGCGGTGGCGCCGGCCTCGACCGTGATGGCGAGGTTCGCGGCAGCGCTCGGTGACGGAGACGACGGGCTCATGCCCAGCGTCGGCGCACCGGGCG
>JAEUJT010000031.1 GCA_016793525.1 Archangium sp.
CGACGCTGACCTGCGTCGAGTGCCTGAGCAACCTCGACTGCCCCTGCCCACGCGCGGTCTGCAACGCGGAGCACACCTGTGAGGCCCCTGGCCCTGGGGGGCTGCCGGTGCCAGACCCGGGCGAGTCGTGCGGCGACGCGCCGGCGCTGCGCACCTGCAGCACGTCACTCCAGTTCTCCGTCGACCTCGCGGCCCGCGGCGCCAACGAGACGCCTTCGTGCGGTACGGCCAACGGGCGCGACGCGGTGTATTCGCTCGTCATCGACGACGTGACCGACGTGCGCGTCTCCGTCGCTCCGTCGGCGGGGAGCGCGGCGCAGCCGGTGGTGACCTTGCGGCGCGGGTGCACGGGCGGCGCGACCATCGCCTGCACCGACGGGTTGAGTGGCACGGCGACGCTGCGGGTGAAGAGCCTCCCGCGCGGGCACTACGGGCTGATCATCGACTCCTACGACGCGACCTCGGCCGGGCCGGTCGACGTGGTGGTCGAGCTCCTGCCCGCCACGCAGCCGGCGAACGAGACCTGCGCGCTGCCCACCGACGTTCCCCTCGACGGGACACCGGTGGCGGTCGACCTCCGCGCCGCCGACGACGACGCACAGGTCAGTTGCAACGGCCTGCCCGACAGCCCCGAGGTCTTCTACGCCTTCACCCTCTCCGCGGAAGCGGATCTGAGCGTGGTGGCCAGCCCTTCGAAACCCGACGGCACGGACACCGTGTTGGCGCTGCGGCCGGCATCGTGCGGGGCGACCGAGACGTTGAGCTGCGCCGACTTCGTCACCGCTTCGTCGGAGCGCCTGCGCGCGCGACGGTTGGCCGCGGGGAGCTACCAGCTGGTGGTCGAAGCGAAGGGCCGCTCAGCGGCGGGCATCGTCAACGTGGCGGCGACCGTCACCAGCCCGCCCGCCTCACCGCCCTCGAACGACACGTGTGACGAGCCCCGGGCCATCATCTTTCCCCCCGGCCAATCGAGCGTGACGCTGACGCCCTTCGACACCTTCGCGGCCAACGACGACCTCGAGGTGAGCTGCAACTCGGAGCCCGACAGCCCCGACGTCGTCTACAGCTTCACGCTCGGCGCGCAGCAGCAGGTGACGATTCTCACCTCGCGGTCGGGCGACTCGACGGGCGACCCGGTGGTGGCGCTGCGTTCGACCGCGTGTGACACGGGCAGCGTCGAGCTCGACTGCGCCGACGTCGCTCCGGGGTTCGAAGAGGCCATCACCAAGCGCCTCGAGCCGGGCACGTATTTCATCGTCGTCGAGGCCTACGGTCGCGCCGGCGCCGGGCTCACTACCTTGACGGTGTCGCTCTCGCCGTGATGGCGGCGGCCGCCCTCCGTACGCGCTGGTCGGTCCCGCCGGGCCGGGCGCCCTACGCCGAGGTCGACCTCGGGCCGTCGCGGGTGGCGCTGCTGAAAGACGGCGGCCAGGCCTTCCCCGCGATGTTGGCGGCGATTCGCGGCGCGACGCAGCTCATCTGCCTCGAGACGTACATCCTCCGTGACGACTCCACCGGGGTGCGCTTCATCGAGGCGCTGATGGAGCGCGCGCGGGCCGGCGTGGAGGCGCTGCTGATGTACGACGCGTGGGGCAGCGACGTGTCGCCGGAGACGCTGCGAGAGCTCGAGCTCTCAGGGGTGAAGGTGCTGGCGTTTCGGCCGCTGCGCTTCGCCGGCTCGCTCGGGCGGTTTCTCGTGCGTGGCTTTCGCCGCAACCACCGCAAGTCGCTCACCGTCGACGGGGTGGTGGCCTTCACCGGCGGGCTCAACCTCTGCGACGACTACGCGGCGAAAGAAGACGGCGGCCGCGGCTGGCGAGACACCCACGTGCGCATCGTGGGCGCTGGCGCCGACGCGGTGGAGGCTTCGTTTCTGGCCATCTGGCGCGCGCACCGGGGGGCCTCGGTTCGACGGCCGCCTCGCCAGGCCGCGAGCTGCGAGAAGGTGCGCATTCTCACCAACGATTTTCAGCTGCACCGCAAAGAGATTCGCCGCGCGTACATCGACGCCTTCAACCGCGCGAAGGAGCGCATCTTCGTTACCAACGCCTACTTCCTCCCGCCGCGGAAGATGATGAAGGCGCTGCAGCGCGCGGCTCGGAGAGGGGTGCGGGTGGCCGTGGTGCTCGCGGGCGCGACCGACGTGCGGCTGGTGCTGCACGCCGCGCGCGGGCTGTACCCGAAGCTGCTGGCCAGCGGCATCGAGGTCTACGAGTGGCGCGGGCGGATCCTCCACGCAAAAACCGCGGTGGTCGACGGGAACTGGGCGACGGTTGGCTCGGCGAACCTCGACGCGCTGTCGCTGCGGCTCAACCTGGAGATCAACGCCGTGTTCCGCGACGGGAGCTTCGGCGCGGCGGTCGAACGGCTCTTCCTCGACGATCTGTCTCACTGCGAGCAGGTGACGAACGACACGGTGCGCTCGTACAGCTGGGTGCAGCGGGCGATCAGCTGGGTAGCCTACCAAGCGCGGCACTGGTTGTAGCGCCAACAGCAGCGCCGGGCGGACCTGTGGTACCTCGCCGAGGCCATGCCCAACACCGTGCCCCGACGTGCGAGTGGTGTGCTCATGGTGGTGACCCTCTTGACGACTTCGTCGTGCGGAGGCCTCGACTGCGTTCCGAGAACGGTGGCTCCGACGGGAGACCTCCGCACCGACGTGCTCGGCGCGTGGGACCAATTCGGCGTCGACAGCCGCGTCATTCGGTCGTTTCACGCCGATGGCGGGGTCACCACCTATGAGCCGCCGAACCTCTTGGCGCCGGGTGGTACCGCCAGCACCGGCGCG
>JAEUJT010000037.1 GCA_016793525.1 Archangium sp.
CTCCCTTCCCGGTCGTGGCCGGGCACGATGCCCACCGTGCGGTCGGGCTGGGCCGGGTGCTGTTCGGCGTCGTTCAGCAGTCGGGCACCCTCGTGGTCGACCCGCGCGGCGTCATCACAATGGTGGTGCGCGCGACGGTGCCGACCGGTGCCTTTCCCGAAGATGACGTTTTCAAGCTCCTCGAGGCCCGCGCCCCTGCGGGCGGTGTCGCACACGCTCGCTGAGGTCCCCTCGCCGAGGTGTCGACGGAGCCAATGGGTGCGCTAGACGGGTGAGCCATGAGCGCGTGGCATCGAGCCCAGGTCGTCGAGCGGCGCCCGGTCTCGCGCGCCGTCTTCACGGTGCGACTCGAGGTTCCCCCCGAGGTCGCCACGAGCGCGCAACGGCCTGGGCAATACGTTCGGGTCTCGGTCGACGGCGAGGCCATGTCGTATTTCGTGCTCGCGTCACCTCCAGGGAGCACCGTGTTCGAGCTCCTCGTTCGGGAGGGCAGCGCGGTCGCCGATGCGCTCCGCGTGGAGCCCTGGGTGAACGTGGGCCTCGCCGAAGGCCGGGGCTTTCCCCTCGAGCAGGTGACGGAGCGTCAGCTGCTGTTGATCGGTACAGGCACGGGCGTCGCCGCGCTGCGCTCCGTGCTGCGCGCGAAGCGGTACCCGGCGGGTCGGGTGCATCTCCTCCACGGCATTCGTTCGCCTGACGAGCTGCCCTACGCCGACGAGCACGACGCCTGGCGCGCCGACGGAGTCCGCGTGACGGTGACCGCGACGCTGCCCAACAGCGCGTGGACAGGCCAGGTCGGGCGAGTGCAAGACCACCTCGCCTTGCTCCCGGCGCGCGACGCGGTGGCCTTCGTCTGCGGGCACGTGGAGATGGAGTCCGAGGTGTCACGTGCGCTCCTCTCCGCCGGCGCCGCAGGCGTCTACGTCAATCACGAGTGAGCCTTCGCTGAAGCGGTGCTTGACGGCCCCCGCCCTGCCAGCGAGAACGCCCGGCCGATGCGTCCGCTGAAGACCCTGAAGAAGCTGTACGACGAAGAGAGCCACATCACGATCACCGAAAAGGGCTCTCCGCCCCGGGTGATGTTCTACGGCGAAGACTTCTGGGTCGAAGACCTGCCCGTCGGCACCCGCGTCATCGGCTCGCGGCCGCCGCTCGAGGGTGTGCCCAACCTCACCGCCGCCATTCGCTACGCCCTCAATCACCCCGAGGGCATGGATCCACTCCACGCCCTGCTCAAGCCGGGCATGCGGGTCACCATCGCGCTCGACGACATCTCGTTGCCGCTGCCGCCGATGAAGACCCCCGACGTGCGCCAGTCGATTCTCGAGGTCGTGCTCGAGCTGCTGGCCGACTCCGGCGTCGACGACGTGCACCTGGTGGTGGCCAACGCGCTCCACCGCCGCATGACCGACGCGGAGATGAAGCGCATGGTGGGCGACGTCATCTTCGACGCGTTTCACCCCGACCGTTTCTACAACCACGACGCCGAAGACCCCGAAGGCATCGTCGAGCTCGAGCGCACGAGCCACAACGAGGTCGTCGCCATCAACCGGCGCGCCGCAGAATCCGACCTCACCATCTACGTCAACATCAACCTCGTCCCGATGGACGGTGGGCACAAGTCGGTTGGCACGGGCCTCGCGAACTACGAGTCGCTCCGCTCGCACCACAACCCGAAGACCATTCGCGAGACCGACTCGTACATGGAGCCGAGCAAGAGCCAGCTCCACCGCTCGACCGAGCGCATCGGCCGCGTCATCGACAAAAACCTCAAGGTCTTCCACATCGAGACCACCATCAACAACCGCATGTTCGAGGAGCCGGTCGGCTTCTTGATGAAGAAAGAAGAAGACTTCACCGAGTTCGACCGGCTGAAGCTGCAGGCGATGAAGTACTCGCTGTCGAAGATGCCGCGCGCGCTCAAGCGCAAGATGTTCTTCAACATCTACGCGCCGTACGACGTGACGGGCGTGTACGCCGGAGCCACCGAGCCGACGCACGTGAAGACGCTCGAGCAGTCGTGGAAGCAGTACTCGATGCCGGTGCAGGGCCAGTCCGACATCGTCATCTTCGGCATGCCGTACGTCTCGCCGTACAACGTGAACTCGATTCTCAACCCGTTGCTCGTGCAGGTGATGGCGCTCGGCTACCTGTTCAATTTGAACCGGGGCGTGCCGCTCGTGAAGAAGGGCGGCGTCATCATCATCACCCACCCCTGCTACGACGAGTTCGACCCCGAGCACCACGCGCCGTACATCGAGTTCTTCAACCGGCTTTTGCCCGAGACCCGCGACGCCCACGTGCTCGAGCACAAATACGAGCGCGAGTTCGCGAAGAACCCGTCGTACGTGCACCTGTACCGAAAAGGGCACAGCTACCACGGGGCCCACCCCTTCTACATGTGGTACTGGGGCGAAAACGGCCGCAAGCACGTGGGCAAAGTCATCGCCGCCGGCGCCGAGAACAACCACGTACCCGCGATGATGGGCTGGGACCGCACCGATACGCTGTCAGAGGCCATCGAAGAGGCCCGCGGCTTCATGGGCCGCAGCGCCAGCATCAGCTTCGTGAAGATTCCGCCGATCTTTCAGGTGGATGTGAAGCTGTAGACGACGCCTTGCGAGCGGCTCCCGCTGCTGTACCGATGAGGCATGGTTCGGTGCGCACAGTGTGGAGCCCTCAACCGGGTCGGCGTCTCTCCCTCCGGGCAATCGCCGGTGTGTGGTCGCTGCAAGCAGGCGCTCGACGTCAGCGGCGCTCCGCAGGCGGTGAGCGCTGACGAGGCGTGGCGCACCATCGCCTCCGCCGACGTGCCGGTGCTGGTCGACGTGTGGGCGACGTGGTGCCCACCGTGCCGTGCTGTGGCGCCGACGTTGGATCAGCTCGCGCGCGACTCTGCGGGGAAGATGATCGTGCTCAAGGTCGACAGCGACCAGAACCCCACGCTCTCGCAGCAGCTCGGCGTCAGCGGCATTCCCACCTTCGTGCTCTTCCGCGGTGGCCGCGAGGTGAGCCGCCGCAGTGGTGCCATGCCGCGGGCCGGCTTCGACGCGTGGCTCGGCGAGGCACAGCGCACGGCGTAAAAGCCAGGCCTCAGACGGCCAGCTGCACACCGCTGAGCGTCACGGAGCGCTCCCACAGCTGACGCGCCGCCGCCTCGTCGAGCGCGGCCTTGGGCGGAGCCATGATGGCCGTATTGCCGCGCATCTCGTTGAGGCCGTCGAAGCCGACCAGCTCACCTCCGTGGATGTCGGGTGAGCCTGCCGCGATGACCGTGGCCTGCGCACCGCGCTCCGCCGTCTGCGCGACGAGGGCGTTGGCCGCCGCCATCATCCAACCCATGAACCGCGAGCCCTCCATCTCCGGGCCGCGCCGCTGCAGGTTGGTGGCGGAGTAGCCCGGGTGGCACGCCATGGCCTGCGCTTTTCTCCCCGCGGCGCGGAGGCGGCGCTCGAGTTCGAACGTGAAGAGCAGGTTGCAGAGCTTCGACTGGTTGTACGCCGCTGACTTGTCGTAGCTGCGCTCGCCTTGCAGGTCGTCGAAGTTCATGCGGCCCTGGTGCGCCAGCAGGCTCGTGGTGGAGACGATGCGCGCCCCCTCGCGGTTGAACAGCGCCGGTGCCAGCAGTGCGGTCAACACGAAGCCGCCCAGGTGGTTGACGCCGAACTGCATCTCGATGCCGTCGGAGGTCAACGTGCGCGGCAGCGCCATGACTCCAGCGTTGTGCACCACCACGTCGAGGTCGGAGTGGCGCTCGAGCACCTGCGCCGCTCCCGCGCGCACCGAGGCCAGGGAGGCCAGGTCGAGCGCGATGGGGTGAAGGGTGGCGCTGGGCGTCAGGGCGCGAATGGCGGTGGCGACGGCTTCGCCCTTGGCGGTGTCGCGGCAGCCGAGCAACACGGTCGCTCCTTTGGCCGCGAGCGCCTTCGCCGCCTCGAGCCCGATTCCGCTGTTGGCTCCGGTGATGAGAATTTTCTTTCCCTGGAGTGAGGGGACCGAGGCGATGGAGAGGGGGCGAAGAGCGGGCATGGGCACGCGGTGTAACCGGCCCACTCGTGTCGCGCACGCCAGAGGTCAGCGGAGTCGCTTCATCGCGGCCTGCGCCGCCCAGAAGCCACACATGCCGTGTACGCCGGGGCCTGGAGGTGCCGACGACGAGCAGATGAAGATGCCCTCGTTGGGCGTGGTGTACGGCAGCCGAAAGGTTGGTCGCGCGAAGAGCTGCAGCCCTCCCACCGAGCCGCCGGAGATGTCTCCGCCGACGTAGCTCGCGTTGCCCGCCTCGAGGTCGCCGGTGTGCTTCGCGTGGCGCGCGATGACATGTCGGCGAAAGCCGGGGGCGAAGCGCTCGAGTTGCGCCTCGATGCGCGACGTCATGTCGACGGTGCTGCCGTTGGGCACGTGGCAATACGCCCAGAGCGTGTGGTGACCCGCCGGAGCGCGCGAGTCGTCGAAGCGGCTCTGCTGCGCCACGAGCACGTAGGGGGCCTTGGGCTCGCGTCCAGCGGCTGGAGCAGCCTCCGATTCAACGAGCTCCGCCAGCGTGCCGCCGAGGTGCAGCGTCGCCGCGTCGTGCGCTCCAGGCGCGCTCCACGGCATTGGCGCGTCGAGCGCGTAGTCGAGCTTGAACACCCCAGCGCCACGGCGGAAGCCGGTGTCGATGGCCTCTCGATAGCTCCGCGGGAGGTGGTCGCCGCAGATGCGCGTCATCACCTGCGCGTGGGTGTCGAAC
>JAEUJT010000141.1 GCA_016793525.1 Archangium sp.
CTAACTTTCTCCCGAGGTCTCTCGCATGCGCTCACTCCCCGTCGTGCTGCTGTTCGTTGCCGCCGTCACCTGGGCCCAGGCGCCCGCCGTCGTCGAGGCCGTGGGCGAAGCCGCCATCGTCGACAAGAACAAGCCGCTCGCGCGCGACCGCGCCATCGAAGACGCGCTGCGCCGCGCGGTTGAACAGACCTGCGGCACGCTGGTGAGCTCGACCACCGACGTGCGCAACAACCAGCTGGTGAGCGACAAGATTCTCACCCAGGCCAAGGGGTACGTGTCGAAGTACGACGTCGTCTCCGAGAAAGAAGACAAAGGCGTGGTGCGGGTGACGGTGAAGGCGACCGTCGGCACCGAGAAGCTCGCGTCGGACCTCGAGGCCATCGGCGTGACGCTCTCGCGCAAGGGCATGCCGCGGCTGGCGGTGCTGATCTCCGAGCAGCGCATCGATCAGAGCGTGCCCGCGGCGTGGTGGGCGGGCAAAGACGCGAAGGACAAGCCGTCGACCGGAGCGCTCAAGGTGGATCAGCGCCTGGTGGAGAACTCGCTCATCGACCAGTGGACGCAGGCGGGGTTCTCCTTCGTCGATACCGAGGTGCTCGCGGGTCAGGTGAAGACGGCGGGCGTGGTGAGCGCCGACTTGAACGCCGAGCAGGTGCGGCAGATCGGCAACATCTCCGACGCCGACATCATCATCGTGGGCACCGCGGTGGCACTGAAGCAACGCGACGTGGCCGAGCTGGTGGGCGACAAAGCGAACGAGCTGAAGCAGACCACCTGCAGCGGCACCATCTCGGTGCGCGCGTTCAACGCCGATTCTGGTGAGATCCTCGCCGCGGCCGAAGCGAACAAGAACACCTTCCACCTCGACGCGCTGACCTGCGGCCGCGACGCGCTGCTCGCCTCGGCCAAGGAGCTGGGGGTCGATCTCCAGAAGAAGCTGCTCGCCAAGTGGGCCAAGGAGCTCGGCGGCACCTCTCGGGTGCGGCTCACCGTGAGCGGCCTCGACGGCCTCGGCACCTTGAACCTGCTCAAGGGCCTGATGCTCGAGACCGTGCGCGGCGTGAAGGGCATCGACCAGAAGCGCTTCGCCAAGGGCAGCGCCGATCTCGACGTGCGGCTCGAGGGCCCGGCCGACCAGCTCGCCACCGCGCTCGAGGGCAAGCCGCTCAAGCAGCTCGTCATCTCGGTGAAGGGCGTGACGCCGAACACCGTCGAGCTCGAGCTGGTGAAGAAGGAGAAGTCGCGATGATCCGCTCCCTCCGTTGGTTGGCCGCCATCGCGCTGGTCGCTGGGTGCAGCTTGCAGCCGCTCCCCGAGCCCCCGAAGCCGGAGTGCAGCTACGCGAGCGACTGCGACGGCGGCATGATCTGCGGCGCCGGCGGCGTGTGCATGGCGGAGTGCCGTGAAGACAGAGACTGCAGCACCGGCCTGGTGTGCAACGGCGGCACGTGTGGCCTCCAAGCCGGCCAGTGCCGCGAGAGCCGCCAGTGCGCCGACGGCCAGGTCTGCACGCTGAGCGGCGTGTGCGCCAAGTCGTGCATGGCCGCGGCCGAGTGCGGCGCCGGCTTCACCTGCCTCAACAACGCGTGCATCTCCGAGGGCGGCCAGGGCTGCGCCCGCGACAACGAATGCCCCAGCGACCGCGTGTGCTCCGGCAAGGGCACCTGCGTGGTGGGCTGCAGCAGCTCCACCTCGTGCGCGATGGGCGAGGTGTGCAGCGCGGGCGCGTGCCTCAAGGGCCCCACCGCGTGCACCTCGGCGATGACGTGCTCCGCGGGCCAGACCTGCGAGTCGAGCGTGTGCACCACCGCCTGCAGCGCCTCCATGGCCTGCGCGTCGGGCGAGGCCTGCGTGACGGGAAAATGCGCGCTCCTCCCCGCGGCGTGCACCAGCGCGTCTGAC
>JAEUJT010000181.1 GCA_016793525.1 Archangium sp.
AAGGTGAAGGTGAGGGGGTACCCGTGCTCGGCGGTGAAGCGCGGCCCGAGCTCAGAGAACACCCGGGTGAGATCGGCCGCGGCGGCGACTCGCAACGGGCCCGGAGATGAAGGGGACGGCTTGGTGCAGCCGACCCCCAGCGCCACCACGAGGTACAGGCCGCGGCGCACGTCACGCCGCCGGTGTCTCGAGCTCGTAGAAGACGAGGCCCGACTCGCGCTTGCTCCAGTACCCGAGCCCGAGCTGTTGGAAGTGGGGCTCCAGCTGCGCGCGGTACCACTCGCCGGTTCTCCGGTGCACCTGGAGATCGCTCAGCGACTCGTAGCTCGCCCCCCGCGTGTCGTTGGCCGTGATCGCCTCGAGGTAGAGCAGCCCGTTGCACGCCTTGGCCAGGTTGGCGATGCCGCGCTTCGCGGTGCGCGCGTCGACGTACGGCAGCACGCCCTGGCAGATGACGAGATCGAACGGCTCGGGGAATGAGAGCGCGCCGATGTCGGCCTGCACGTGCCCGTAGCGCTTGCAGGTGTCGGCCTCGAATTCGGTGCTGACCACCTTGACCGACGGGCGGTTGGCGCGAATCCACTGGCCCCACCAGCCGACGCCCGCGCCCACGTCGAGCACGGTGTCGACCTTCAGGCCGAGCCAGTCACACATCTGGAATGTGGCCGCGGCGAGCGACCACTGGCGCTCCTTCGCGTAGATGCGCGTCTTCGCGTCGAGGTAATACCGGCGGTAATACGCGTCGTCGAAGCGCTGCCGCGCGGTCACTTGGTGCCGGCGTCGGCGGTCCCACCATCCGCGTCGGCCGGAGCGGCGGCGGCGGCAGCGGCATCAGCCGCGGCTTTCTCGGCGGCGCGCTTGGTGGCATCGGCCTCGGCGGCCTCCTTCATCGACGCCAGGCCCTTCTCGAAGTCGGGGCCGACCATCTTGTCCATGTCCATCACCAGCGACATCGCCTTCTCGAGGAAGCCGCGGTTGCCGGCCATCACCCAGGTGACGGTGGTGGCGGTCGGGCTGTCGGAGGTGAAGACGAAGCGGGTGATGTTGTGGGCCTCGAACGGCTTGGTGAAGTTGAGCGCGATCTCGACCAGCTCGGGCGGCGTGGAGTGGGTGATCTCCATGTTCCCTTCGCCCACCTTGTCGCTGCCCGCCCAGGCGTACTTCGCGCCGGTGCCCGTCTCGGCGCCAGTGAAGGTCAGCTTCTGCGAGGGGTCGAGCTTCTCCCAGGGGGACCAGTTCTTCCACTGGTGAAAGTCGTTCACCTGGTTGAACACCACGTCGGCGGGCGCGTTGATGGTCGTCTTGCGCTCGATGGCGAACTCCGCCGGTCGCGTCGCGATGACGATGATGAGGAGAACGAACACCGCGCCCACTGCGATGAGAATTTTCTTGGCCATGGCGGGCGTGCATACAGCACGACCCCTCGGGGCGGCACTGCGAAGTTGACTTCGTTGCCACCGCCGCGACACGTTTATCTCCATGAATCGATGGGTGGTGATGGTGGTGGTGTGCGGCGTCGTCGGGAGCGCGCTGGCGACGACGATGGTGTCGCTCGACGTGCCGGCGCTCGCGCGGTCGTCGGCGCTGGTGGTGCGAGGCACGGTGGTGCGCGTCGAGGCGCGCTGGAACGGCGATCGAACTCGCATCTTCACCGAGGCCGAGGTGCAGGTCGCCGAGGTGCTCAAGGGCGCTCCGGTGAAGTCGATCATCGTTCGCCAGCCCGGCGGCGAGGTCGGCGATATCGGGCAGCGCGTGCACGGCGTCGCGCGCTTCGAAGAGGGCGTCGAGCAGGTGCTCTTCCTCGAGCGCCGAGGCCCGCTCTACACGGTCACCGGCATGGCCCAGGGCGCCTTCACCCTCCACGCAGAGGGAACGCAGCTCGTCGCGAAGCAGCCCACCACCGACGAGCTGGCGCTGGTCGACTCGGCCACGCACCAGCCGGTGGCGCACGCGCCCATCGCCATGCCCTACCCGGCGCTCGTGGCCCTCGTGCGGGCCAGCGCCTCGACCGGGGCGCCCGCCTCTCCGACTCCCGCGCCGCTGGTGACGCCGGTGGCTCCGTGAGCAGCGCCTTGGTGCTGACGTTGGTGTTGTCGCAGTACACGCGCGCCCGCATCAACGACGCCGATACGCAGTCGCAGTGCCTGTGGTGGAAAGAGGCGACCGCGATCGAGTTTCGCCAGAACGTCGACGGCGATGCCGAGGTGCCTGGCGATGCGGAGTTCACCGCCGTGGCCGCCGCCTTCGCCACCTGGCAGGCCGAGCTCAGCGCGTGCGGCAGCCTGTCACTCACTGAGGGCCCCCGCACCCTCACGCGAACCGTGGGGTACACCGACAGCGGCGCCAACGAAAACGTGGTGCTGTTCCGCGCGCGGCCCTGCAAAGGCATGGTCCCCGAGACCCACACCTGCTGGAAAGACGACGTGTGCGGCAACCAGTTCGACTGCTGGGATCACGCCGAGGGCGCGCTGGCCCTCACGAACACGAGCTACAACAAGTTCACGGGGCGCGCGCTCGACGCCGACATCGAGCTCAACAGCTGGGACTTCACGTTCACCACCGTCGATGCCCCGCGGTGCGTCGCGCCCGCCTTCTCGACGAGTTGCGTGGCCACCGACGTTCAAAACACGATGACCCACGAGGTCGGGCACCTGCTCGGGTTGAACCACTACGACGCGGCCGTCTCGACGATGAACACCCGGGCCTCGGCGGGCGAGCTGTCGAAGCGCGCGCTCGATCCCGGCTCCAAGCGCTTCGTGTGCGACGCGTACCCGAAGAACGAGCGAACGCCGCTGTGCGTGCTGCCGGTGACATCGTCGACCTTGGGCAAGCTGGCGAAGACGGGGTGCGCGCAGGTTCCTCCATCGCTGGTGGCGGTGGGCGCGCTGGCGCTGCTCGCGAGGCGTCGCCGCCCGTGACCCGCTGGGCGGTGCTCGGCGTGGTGCTGGCCTCCACCGGCTGGGGGCAGCCGTACCTGCGCACGCGCGCGAACGATGAGGGCCTGGTGTGCGTCGCGTGGGTCGATCGCACCATCGTCTTCACGCCCGACTCCGCTGGCAGCACCAGAACGCCGGGCGATACCGAGTTCGTGGCCATCGACCAGGCCATCGGCGCGTGGGTCTCGGCGGGGCAGGTCTGCTCCGATCTACGGGTGCTGCGGGCGGTCGCGCAGCCGCTGTTGATCGTCGGGCGAGACACGCGCGCGAGCAACGCCATCGTCTTCCGCGAGACGGCGTGCGAGGCGGTGGTCCCGGTGAACCACGCGTGCCAGGCCGACAGCTCGTGCAGCAACCTGTTTCAGTGCTGGGACGACGCGACCGACACCATCGCGCTCACCACCACCACCTACTCCCCGCGCACCGGAGAGCTCGTCGACGCCGACATCGCGCTCAACGCGGCCAGGTTCCTCTTCACCACCGTCTCGTCGCCGCCGTGCCCTCCGAACGCAGACGCGCCGACCTGCGTGGCCACTGACGTGCAGAACACCCTCACCCACGAGCTGGGCCACGCGCTCGGCTTCGCGCACGTCGACGGCGAGACGTCGACCATGGCGCCCACCGCAGACCTCGGCGACATTCAGAAGCGCACCGTCGACGAGGGGACCCGGCGCGGCCTCTGCGAGACGTACCCCGTCGGGCTGCAGTCACCGTCGTGCGAAGGGCTCGCCTCGACCTCGCTCAGGCTCACCGGGAGCAGCGTGTCGGTGTGTAGCGCCACCAGCGCGGCGCCAGCATGGCTGTCAATTCTGTGCTCGATGTTGATGTGGCGTCGCGTGGGGGCGAGCGCTCATCGTGCGCGGCGAAAGAGGTAACCTCGAAAATCGCTGGTGAGCGTGTGGGCGAAATCTCCGCGCTCGGCTCCAGAGAGCATGGCGTACTCTTCGGGGCGCCGGCATTTCGCGCTCACGAATTGACCAGGAAATTCAACGGCTCGACTCGGCCTTGGAGTCCGTTCGGCGGGCCGCCAAGGTGTTTGGCGTCTATTTTGGAGGGCGCCCCAAGCTCGGCGGGCCGTCAAAAACCGCCGGGGCGGAGATCGCGCACGTAACAAAAGCCAGTCGAGCGATCGATCCCGCTCTTGTACGCGATGTAGCCCGCGACCCGCCCCCTGCTGCGGCACTCGCTCACCGACGACGAGTAGGCCTGACAGGTCAGCTCGATGGGCACGCCCGCGTCGTCGCCGTACGACACGGTGCGGGTGCACACGCCGGGCA
>JAEUJT010000185.1 GCA_016793525.1 Archangium sp.
ACCAGTCCGGTCGAGCACCACCGGCGTGGGGCCGCCAGCGACGCGAAGTCAGTTCTTCTTCGTCAGCCGCGCGGTGCAGATGTCGTTGATGAGGGCCGCCGACTCGTCGTCGAAGTTGAGGAACTCGATGCCCATGCCCGGCGTGTGCGAACCCGGCGGGTTGACACGCACCACCTTGCCCATGCCTTCAATCAGCCGCGCGCCGTCTTTCAACGAGAACTGGAGGTAGATGATGGAGCCCTCGGCCTTCGGGCGCTCGGTGCGAATGTACACGCCACCCACCGAGAGGTTCGCGGAGTACTCGGCGAGAAAGTCTTCGAAGGTGTTGAAGCGGTACTGCACCAGAATCGAGAGCGGCACCCGCGGGTGCTGACGGCGGTCGTCATGGTCGTCGTCAGGCAAATCGCTCATGGGCGCCACTCTTCACGCCTCGCTCCAGGGCTGCAACGAGTTTCCAGCGGGTGCCAAGTGACCTCAGTCGCCTTCGGTGGCGAAGCCCACGCCGATGGTGCCGGCGACGATGTAGTCGTACCCGCGCGTCTCGCGGTTGTTGAACGCCACGTCGTACCGGAGGCCGAACGAGAGCCACACGAAGTTGATGGGCACGCGAATCCAAATGTTGCCGCGCATACCCACCACGCCGTCGACCGGGTTCACCGTGAGCAGCGCCGAGACGTGGTGCTGGCCGAGGAGTGACGGCCCCACCTCGAGCCGCGGAGCGAAGCGCGCCGGGAGCACGACCGCTGCGCGGGTGCCTTGTTTCGGCACCTCGGCGTCGACCAGCCCGAAGACGCCTCCGCCCACCTGCACCCCGAAGAGCAGCGGGTAACGCGCCTGGCCCCAGGTCCTGGTGGTGCGCTCGACGGTGACGAAGCTGCCCGAGCGGTCCACCACGCGGTCGCTGGAGAGCGAGAGCCGAGAGTGCCACCGCGCCGCGAGCAACACACCGGCGGTGCCTCCAAATGAGCCGCCCGGCGTGAAGTGGCCCCAGCCCTCGGCAAAGGGCACCACGTGCCTCGATACATCGAGGTGCACCGCGCCGTGTACGCCCGCGCCGAAGAACATGTTGGAGTCGGTGCGTTGCCGAGTCCCCAGCGAGCCAAGGTCTTGCGACCAGATGTACGGGCGATTCACCAAGGCCGCCTCGCCGTGCACCGTGATGAAGGGAATGGGAATTTCTTGGCTGCGCGGCACCTCGGGCTCATCGGCGGCCCACGCCGGAGCTCCGAGCACCACCACCAGCACCACCGTCGAAATGCGCCAGGTCATGGGCGTCGGCTCGTAGCGCACTGGCGCCTCACGGCCTACCGTCGCGCGCCATGGCGCACGGAGATGGCGACGACGCGGCGGAGCTGGCGAAGCTTGGCTACGCGCAAGACCTGCTGCGCTCGATGGGCGGCTTTCAGAACTTCGCGCTCAGCTTCTCGGTCATCTCGATTCTCACCGGCGCGGTGACGCTGTACGGGCACGGGCTGCGCTGGGGCGGGCCGTTGGTGATGACGGTGGGCTGGCCGGTGGTGGCGCTTTTCACCTGCTTCATCGCGGCGTCGCTGGCCGAGCTGGCGTCGGCGTTTCCCACGGCGGGCGCGCTGTACCACTGGGCCTCGATTCTCGGAGGCCCCGGCGCCGGCTGGACCACCGCCTGGCTCAACACCGTGGGTCAGTTCGCCATCACCGCCAGCATCGACTTCGGGCTCGCCGGCTTTCTCGCGCCGCTGCTGGGGTGGCCGGCCGACCGGGCGCACGTGTTGCCGCTCTTCATCGCCGTGCTGCTGAGCCACGCGGTGCTCAACCACATCGGCGTGCGCTGGGTGGCGGCGCTCAACACCGTGTCGGCCTGGTACCACGTGGCCGGCGTGGCGGTGCTGGTGGCGGCCGTCGCGGTGTGGGCGCCGAAGCAGCCGCTGAGCTTCCTCCTCACCTCGTACCAGCACGAACCGAGCACGTTGCTGCCCGGGTTCCTCATCGCGCTGTTGCAACCGGCGTGGACCTTCACTGGCTACGACGCGTCGGCGCACGCCTCGGAGGAGACGCACGACGCTTCGCTCAACGCCCCGCGCGGAATCATGACCGCGGTGGTGGCCAGCGCGCTCGCCGGGTGGCTCATGCTGCTCGCGGTGACGCTCGCCATTGGAGACCTCGCGACGCAGGCCAGCGCAGACAACGCGTTCATCGCCATTCTCGAGACCTCCCTCGGAGGCGTCGGCACCGCCCTGGTGTGGGTATGCGTGGGCGCGATGTGGTTCTGCGGTTTGGCCAGCGTCACCAGCAATTCGCGCATGTTGTACGCGTTCGCCCGCGACGGCGGAGTCCCCGCGTCGGCCTGGGTGGCACGCGTATCTCCCCGGTTCCGCAGCCCGCACGTGGCGGTGTGGGTCTCGGCGGCCATGGCCCTCGCGGTCACGGTGTGGAGCGAAGACGCTTACAACGTGATGACCGCGCTCTCGACGGTGGCGCTCTACGCGAGCTACGCGCTGCCCATCGCGGCGGGGTTCCTCGCTCGGCGCAGCGGCGGGTGGCCACGCCAAGGCCCGTGGACGTTGGGGCGCTACGGCCCGGTGGTGAACCTGGTCGCGCTCGGGTGGATTCTGGCGATGCTGATCATCATGTCGCTGCCCCCCAACGGGCTCGCGGGCGTGACCTTCGGCGCGGTGTTGGTGGCCCTCGGCGTGGCGTGGTTCAGCGGCGTGCGGCGGCGCTTCAAAGGGCCGGCGGTCGCCGCGGCGCCGTGAAGTGAGCGGCGGGCTCCCCTGGGCCAGCGGCCGAAATGGGTGCGGTTTCGAGTTCGGCATTTCCCTCGCGCTGGCATTCGAAGATGTTCGCGCCATGCGAGCCTGGACGTTGGGGTGTGTGGGGTTCGTGCAAGCGTGCACGACGCCGCGCGGTGGCGAAGGGGCCCTTGACCCGCGCGATGCGGGAGACGCCGGGCA
>JAEUJT010000186.1 GCA_016793525.1 Archangium sp.
CGACGCGGTGCGTACGCGCACGGTGCGACCGATCGAGTGAAGGCGCTTAGCTGCCACCGGTCGCGGGTGGCTGCTTCGCGGCGCGCCACTTCTGGAGCTTCTCGAGGCCCAACACGCCGATGGCGCTCACGCCTCCGAAGCCGATCATCGCCCCAAGGAAAAACACGCCCACGCCAAGCAGCCAGAGCGCCCACAGGCCAGGCGTCTGCGGTTCGTTGAGCGGATCGACCCAGTGCGACAGCGACGCGCCAGCGGCCAACAGCGTGCCGCCGACCACGGCGAGAACCGCGCCCCACAGGCCGATGTTTTTGCGCAGGTCCGACGGGGCGTGCATCACACCTTCCACACCACAGGAGGCGGCCATTGGCAAATCACGACCGCGCACTACGCTGGCGGCCATGATCGTCACCTGGCCGGGTCACGCGCAGCTGTTCCTCAACGCGGCGGACAAGACGCTGTTGCTCGACCCGTGGTTCGCGGAGCCAGTCTTCGGAGGCGCCTGGTTCCGCTACCCGCCGGCGCCGCTGCACAACGCGTCGATGTTCCCCCGGCCCGACTTCGTGCTGCTGAGCCACACCCACCCCGATCACAGCGGCCTCGAGACGCTGGCCCAGCTCCAGAAAGATCAGCGCATCGTCGTGGCGCCGTTCCCCTCGGGGGCGATGACGCGACGACTGGCGAGGGCCGGGCTGGCGAACGTGCAGTGGCTCGAGCCGTGGCGCACCGAGACGCTCGCGCCCGGCCTGAAGGTGACCTTCGTGCCGCACCACGCGGGGTGGGAGGTGGCGTCGATCATCGTCGAGGCTGACGGCGTGCGGCTGTACCACGGCAACGACAACCCGCTCTCCATCGAGGCCTACCGCGAGGTGGTGGCGCGGTTGGGGCCCATCGATCTCGCCTTTCTCCCCTACGCTGGCGCATCGTCGTACCCGACCGGTTTTGATGGTGACGAAGCCACGCTCCACGAGCGCTGCGAGAAGAAAAAGAGAGAAGGTCTGCAGCGCTTCACCGAGGGGCTCGAAGGCCTCCGGCCCGCGGAGGCGGTGCCCTTCGCGTCGAGCTGGGCGCTCCTCGAGATGTCAGAGGTGCACAAGAACTTCGTCGACCGATTCACGGCAGATCAGGTGTTGAGCCAGGCCATCGAAAAGGCCGCGAGCACGGGTACTCACCTCTTGCACATGTCTCCCGGTGACGAGTGGACGCGAGAGACGGGCGTGCTCCGCATGGGCCTGACCGAGGGGTGGACCAACGACGTCGCCGCGGTGCGCCGCTACGCCGAGCAGGAGAAAGCGCGCGTCGACGCGGCCATCGCTCGAACTCGATCTCCGGGGAAGTCAGTCCCTGCGGAGTCGCTCGATCGAGCCATGCACGCGTATTTCAGCGAGTTGCTCCGCCACACCAGCGCTGCGACGAGCCAGCTGTCGATGCGCGCGGGCTTCGTGGCCGAAGGCGAAGGCGGCGGAGCCTGGCGCGTGCACTTCACCCCGGGCGCGGCGCCCACCTTCGAACGCGGCCTCCTCGGAGATGAGCACGAGGTGCTGCGGCTCCCCGCTCCGGAGCTCGCGACCATCGTGCTCGGCCCCGCGAACTGGGAAGACGTCTGGTACGGCTACCGGCTGCGCGTGAGCAAAGCGCCGGGGGCCGGCTACTACCGCGCCTTCTGGGACGCGCTGCTCACGTTCGACGACGACGCCCTGTCGACCCGGCTGCGCGCTGAATTGCTCTGAGGTAGAGCACGCGGCCATGTCGCTGCCCGTTCGCTACCGCGTTTCGATGCCCCGGCCGCACTCGCACCTGTTCGAGGTCGAGGCCCATTTTCCACCCGCCGGCGACGAGGTCACGGTGGAGCTCCCGGTGTGGACGCCGGGCAGCTACCTGGTGCGTGAATACGCGCGGCATGTGCAGAACCTGCGCGTCACGACGGAGAGCGGCCAACCGCTGGCCTTCACCCGCATCGACAAGCGCTCCTTTCGGGTGGCGGCGCGCAACGAGGGCTTCCGGGTGCACTGCAGGGTGTACGCGAACGAGCTCACCGTGCGCACCAGCCACCTCGACGGCACCCACGGCTACTTCAACGGGGCGACGCTGTTTTTCTACGTCGAGGCCCTCCGCACCCGCGCGCAGCACGTCACGGTCGACGCGCCGTCGGGCTGGCGCACCACGGTGGCGTTGGAGCAGCGCGACGGGGCCTTCGTCGCTCCGAACTACGACGACCTGATCGACGCCCCCTTCGAAGTCGGCACACACATGCCGGTGCAGTTCACCGCGGCGGGCGTTCCCCACGAGGTGGTGCTGTGGGGCGCGCCGCAGCTCGACGAAGCGAAGCTGGTGGGCGATCTCACCCGCATCGTTGACGCGGAAGCCGCGCTGTTCGGCGGGCTGCCGATGAAGCGCTACGTGTTTTTCATCTACGGCACCGACAAGGGCCGTGGAGGCCTCGAGCACAAGGCGTCGACCGCCCTGCTCTACCCGCGCACCGGCTTCGCGTCGGCCAAGGGGTGGGAAGATTTTCTCACTCTCTGCGCGCACGAATATTTCCACCTGTGGAACGTGAAGCGCATCAAGCCCAAGCGGCTGGTGCCCTTCGACTACGCGCAAGAGAACTACACCGAGCTGCTCTGGTTCTTCGAGGGCGGCACGAGCTACTACGACAACCTCCTCGTTCGCCGAGCTGGGCTGATGAGCCCCGCGCGCTACCTCACCCGCTTCGGCGAGTCGCTCACCGCGCTGCACGCCACGCCGGGCCGCCTGGCCATGCCGCTCGCCGACGCGTCGTTCCTCTCGTGGGTGAAGCACTACCGGCCCGACGAGAACTCGCCGAACTCGGCCATCAGCTATTACCTGAAGGGCGAGATCGTCTGCGCCCTGCTCGACCTGAGCCTACGGCGGGCGACGAGCGACGCCAAAGGCCTCGACGACGTGATGCGGGTGCTGTGGCAGCGCTGGGGCGACGAGTCGGGCGTGCCTGAAGACGGCATCGAGCAGGTGTGTGTGGAGCTGGGTGGGCCGTCGCTCCGCGCCTTCTTCGATCGCTCGCTGCGCGGCCTCGACGAGCTCGACCTCAGCCCCTTCGCCCATGTCGGCCTCGAGGTGCGCTTCCGCGCGCGTGAGTCGTCGTCAGACAAGGGCGGCACGCCGCCGCGGGCGAAGGGCGACAAGGTGCAGGGGTTTCTCGGCGTGCAGCCGAAGGGCGCGTCGTCGATCGCGGTGGTGCTCGACGGCAGCCCGGCGATGGAGGCGGGGATCTACGCCGACGACGAGGTGATCGCTCTCGATGGCCTCAAGTGCGACTCCGCGGCGCTGGTGGCCCGGTGTGAAGACAAGCGGCCCGGAGACACCGTGCGCGTCACCCTCTTCCGCCGCGACGTGCTGGTCGAGGTGAACGTCACCTTGGGTGCCAAGCCGACCGACGCGGCGTACCTGGTGCGGGTCGACAAACCGACCGACGCGCAGAAGGCGGCCTACCGGGCGTGGATCGGCTCGGCGTGGGAAGAGGGAGAGAAAACCGCGCCTGGTTCCGCCGACCTCATTGAACGGCCGGCGCAACGGAGCTAGGCACCGCGCCCATGCGTCTCGCCTGCCTCGCCGCGTTCGCCCTGAGCTTTGCTGGCTGTACCGGCTACTCCCCCTACCTGCCCGACGGTGGGCGCGGCCGCGTGGTGTGCGAGACGGCGGCGCTGTACTCGTCGGTGCAGGTGCTCGGCTTGACCCAGGACCCTGCTGACGGAGCCACCGTCACCGCGCGCAACCTGACCGACGATCGCACCGAGACCGGCACGGTGGGCGCCGGCGGCGTCTTCCGCGTCAGCAGCGAGCTCGGCCCGGGCGTCGTCTCCGTCGTCGCGACGCTGAACGACCTCACCTCGAACGAAGGCCAGTTCACCATCACCTTCAGCGACTGCACCCCGTCCATGAGCCCCCGGAACCTCACGCTGCAGCTGAAGTGATGCCCAAGCGTTCCCTCGAGGAGCTCCGGCAGCGGTACCTGATCGACGGCGCCCCACTCCCGACCGGGTTGTTGGAGAACGATGGCCGCGCCGGTGCGACGGCTTTGCTGCGCGCGATCAAACAGCGCCAGGCCGCCAACCGCGCCGAGGGTCAGCGACTGCGCCACATGCTCAAGTTCGAGACCGCGCTCTGGAGCGACGGGCACACCCACATCGCCGGAGTCGACGAGGCCGGCATGGCCCCGCTGGCCGGGCCGGTGGTGGCGGGCGCGGCGATTCTCCCCCAGGGCTACAAGCTTCGCGGGCTCGACGACTCGAAGAAGATTCTCGACGAAGAGAAGCGTGAAGAGCTGGCCGCGGCGGTAAAGCGCGACGCCATCGCCTGGGCGGTCGGCTGGGCGTCACACACCGAGATCGACACCATCAACATCTACCACGCGGGGTTGTTGGCCATGCGGCGCGCGGTCGAGGCGTTGGCGGTGGCCCCCGATTACGTGCTCGTCGACGCCCGAAAGATCCCCGGCATTTCGCAGCCGCAGCGGGGCATCATCAAAGGTGACGCGCAGTCACTGAGCATCGCCGCCGGGGCCATTTTGGCGAAAACGACCCGCGACCAGCATCTGAACGAGCTCGATCGAAAACACCCCGGCTACGGCTTCGCGTCGCACAAGGGGTACCCCACGCCGGAGCACCTCGCGGCCCTCGATCGACTGGGCGCGCTGCCCATTCACCGCCGCAGTTTCGCCCCCGTGCGGCAGGCGCTCGGGTTGGAACCCGTGCAGACCGAGCTCTTCGCTGCGGCCGAGAACCGGCGCCGGTAACGTCTTCTGACTAGGCTTTGAAGGTTGAGCGCCGACGTCGACATCGACCTCTGGCTTGCCGAGCGTGGGTTTGGTCTCCCCGAAGCGCGTGAGCTGGCGCGCATGGCGCTGGAAATCGAGGGCCTCACCCGCTCGGGAAAGGCGCGCCTCAGCGTCGACAAGCTCACCCGCGCCGCGCTGCTGTTAGACGTGCAGTTCGCGCTGCACTGCAGCTCTCCGGAATGTGAGGCTTGGGCCAAGGCCAGCGGCCGCGACGCGCTGTTGTGTGAGCCGAAGGCGGCGTGCTCGCGTTGCCACGGCTCCGACAACCAGCGGGCGGTGCGCGATTTTCTCGAGCACGCGCTGCAGCACGAGATGAGCAAGCTGGTGGTGGTGGGCGGCTCTCCCACGCTGCACCACGAGCTCGAACGGTTGATCGGCACCAACCTCGACCTGCGGCTGATCGACGGCACCAAGCTGCGCGGCACTGATCGCGCGCACGCCGACGTGGAGTGGGCCGACCTGGTGTTGATCTGGGGCGGCACCGAGCTGCACCACAAGGTGTCGATGCAGTACACAAACGTGCTCCCGCCGCTGCGGAGGAAGATCGTTCAGGTCGCCAAGCGCAGCATCTCGCAGCTGCTGCTCGCCGCCATCGAACACTTCAAGCGGGGCTGAGCTGGCTCTGTGACAGGCG
>JAEUJT010000216.1 GCA_016793525.1 Archangium sp.
GCTCGAAGAAGTAGTTCCCGCGGCGAAAGCCCTGGCGGTCACCCTTCACTTCAATGCCCCACACCGGCTGACCTGGCCGTTCCCACAGGAGGTCGACGCCGCGGTGCTGAAAGCGTGGATCCGTCGAGACGTCGTGGATCAGCCCGTCGGGCGCTTGACTCGCCAGGTAGTCGCGGGTGAGGGCCACGGCGCGATCGGCCGCTCCCTGCACGCCGTGCATCGTGTACGAGCGCAACGGTTTTAGCGGCGGAGCTCGAGGCCAGCCGCGACGAGCTGCACCTCGCGGTACGTGCCGTCGGCGGCCTTCGGCACCTTCGCGCCTTCAGACTCGTAGTGTTTGGCACGCTCGGGAGACAGCGACGCGACCTTCACCAGGCCTTCGACCTTCGCGGTGCTGCCGGCGGCGTCGAGGGGCACGAAGAAGCCGTAGTCTTTGAACGTCACGCGCACGCCGGGGGCGGAGTCGCTGGAAGACAGCTCCATCCAGCAGCCTTTGCGCTCGCAGGCGCGGCGCACCTTGGCCTCGACCGCGACCGTCTTGCCGTCGAACTCGGCCGGCTTGGCGAGGAGCTGCTCGAGCGTCACGGCTTTGAGGCCCTTGAGCTTCTCACCGCGAGCCAACACCTTGGCGTCGGTCGAGGGCGGCGCGGAAGCAGTCGTGGGCGCGTGGTGGCACTCGCCGCCTTCTTCGTCAGCGTGGGCCTTGGCGGGCGCCGCGGCGGTGGTGGCGCCGGCTTCGGCCTTGCCGCAGTTGCACGACATCTTGCCGTCGGGGCCGGGGGTGCAAGCGAGAATGAGCGCGGTGAGGAGTGACGTCATGCCCTGCGCCGTAGCCCACCGGCGAGGCGGCGATCAAGCGGTCACGGCGTCTTGCAGCTATACGGCTGGCTCGTCCACACCGCGTCGAGGACCTCGCAGGTCCACGCCGCGTCGAGCTCAGTTGTCATGGTGATGTGAAGCTCTTTCAGGCTTTCCAGACGGGCGGCGGCCTTTTGCGCGCTCACGGGCGGGGCGGCTGCGTCCTCCTCGGGGGTCCTGTCTCGGTCTCCACTCAGCGCTCGATAGGGCCGCATGATGTCCCCGAGGTGCGAGTCGATGCCCATCTTGCGGGCCAGCTCGTCTTTGCGTTTGAACTCTCGTTCCATCGCGCGGGCGTCGCGGTCAGCCGCTTGGATTTCGATGCTCTCCTCACGTCTCCGCTGCGCCGCCTCGAGGTCGCGAATGAGAGGCCCGTAGGTGTCGGGCGAATCAAATTCAAGCCTCGCGAACAGCCACTGGAGGCCCTTCTCGGACAATGTGTCTGGCGGGCACGCGAGCTCCTCGACGCGCTGGCAGAGCTGCTTCATCTCAGAGAACCGACGCGCTTTCGGCACGGCATACGCCGCGTAACTCGCCGACCCGAGCACGAAGACGACAAGCAGCCTGATCAACCACGTTCGAAGAGACGTTCCCCGGTAGCGGGTCTGCGGCTCGATGATCGGGAGCGCAGCACGAGGCACCTCTTCGTACAGCTCGCGCACGGAGAGCTGACCGCTGACGCCGGGGAGCTCGAACGACTTGTCATCGGGAAGCTGCGCCGACTTCCACTCCGGCGTGCCTGAGCTGCGGGTGAACAGCGTGAGCTTCCGCTCGGTATGAGCGACGAGCATCACCGCCCTCAGCGACGGGAGCTGCTGGTAATGCTTGAGCTTCTCGCCACGCTCGTAGGCATCGGTGGATTCGCTGGTGACCTCGACCACGACCGACGGGTTGGTGAGCGCCGAATCGTCGCCGTTAGCCCACGATGGGTCGCCGTACACCACGACGCCGTCGGCGTAGGTCGTCAGCCCGGTGGCCTGAATATGGATGCGCAGGTTCGAGGAGAAAACGCGACCGGGAGGGACGACGCGTTCATCGAGCAGGCCCTCGATGCGCTTCGCGATGGCGTGCTGCTCCGGTGTGAGCGCCGGGAGCGCGTACATCTCTCCGTTGAGGTACTCGAGCTTGAGCGCCGATTGCGCCTGCGCCGCGAGGTACTCCGCGTAGGTGGCCTGGAGCCGCCGTTCCATCGCGTACCGTGACCCGGGCGTCGAAGCACGTGCGTTCTGAGTGGCTCCCGAGCACACTCTTCCTCGTCATGAACGTTCTCGAGGTCGGAAACCGGGCGGTGCGGCGAGGGCTGATGGCGCTGGGGGTGGTGAGCGACACCACGACGCTCCTCGGCCACCGGGTGCACTTTTACCGGCTCGGAGGCGTAGGCAACGGGCCGCCGCTGATGCTGGTGCACGGGCTGGGCAGCTCGGCGAACGCCTTCTTCCGAACGCTGCTGCCGCTCTCCAAGCGCTTCTCGGCCATCTACGCGCTCGACATGCCGGGCAACGGGGTCTCGCCGCTCCCGGCGTCGGGGGCGTTGACGGTGCGCGAGCACGTCGATGTGCTGCGCGCGTTCCGCAAGGACATCATCGGCTCCAAGGTCTTCCTCGTCGGCAACTCGCTCGGCGGGGGCATGGCCTTCTATTTCGCGCACCACGAGCCCGAGGCGCTGGCCGCGTTGGGCGTGGTGTCTCCCGCCGGAGCGCGGTGGACCGACGACGAAATGGCCAAAGTGCGGAGCACGTTCGACCTGCGCTCCAACGGCGACGCGCGGGCCTTCGCGCGCAAGCTCTTCGCCAACGCCCCGCTGCCGCTGCTCGCGTTCCCCGGAGGCCTGCGCGCCATGTTGGCCACGCCCACCGTGCGGCGCATCGTCGATGAAGCGTCGCTCGACGACACCATCACCGAAGCGATGTTGGCGGGCCTGACGATGCCGACGCTGCTCCTCTGGGGCCAGCAAGAGCGCGTGTTGCCGTACCGCAGCATCGCGTACTTCCGCGAGCACCTGCCGAAGACGGCCGAGGTGCATGAGGTGCCGCACTTCGGCCACATGCCGCAGATGGAGCACCCCCGCGATTTCGTGCAGCACGTCATTCGCTTCGCCGAGAACAAGGGGCTGGTGTAACGGAGCGGCATCATGGCCTGGACTGCTGAAGCGCCGCGCGCGGTGTTGCCCCGCGGGATCCTCGAGCAGACGCTCACTCGAATCTCCGACTCAGGGCCGTGGGGCCCGCTCCTCAGCGAGCTGTTCTTCGTCGCGGTCGTCACGACGGTCGCGGCGCTGATGTGGTGGCTCTCGGGCATCGCGGCGATTCGCGTGCTCGCCCGTCGGCTCGGTGCACCGGTGGAGTCGCTCAAGCCGCTCGGCACCGGCCTCCACGTCGCGGTGGTGCTCTCCGCGGTCGGCACAC
>JAEUJT010000509.1 GCA_016793525.1 Archangium sp.
AGGTGCAGCTCGTGTTGGCGTAGGCGCCGTTCCACGCGTTGACGAAGCGGTACGTGCCCGACGGGGTGTTGAGCGAGACGACTTCACCCGTCTCCACCTCGGTCGGAGAAGCCGTGCCCACCTTCACCTGGAGCCCCACGAAGCGCGCCTTGCCGCAGACGTCGAGGCGGCAGCCGGTGGGCGTCTCTCCGTCGGTCAGCGTGAAGGGTGCGATGTCTCCATCGGCCAAGACTCGACCGAGCTGCCCCACGTCGGCGGCGAAGAGGAGTTGTGACGTGGCCGCATCGCGCACCAGCACTGCGCGGTTGCCCGGGTTGCTCGAGGTGCTGGCGTCGATGACGGAGACCGCCACGTTCGCTCCAACCGTCAAGGAGGGCCCAGCGCGGGTCGGCATCGTCACCTGCACCGAGCCGGTGAGGGCCTCGTTGGCGCTCCCTCGGCGCAGCAGGCCGATGGTCAGCGTGGTGTCGTTGTACTGCGCCGACGTGATGGTGCCGGTGCCGGTGGCCACGCTGCGCTCGCCCTGCGGCGCGACGGTGAAGAAGCCTCGGTTGGTGATGCTCGCCACGCGGAGGCCCGACGATTCGGGGTACCCGTTTGCGGGGCACCCCACGGTGCACGAGCCGTTGAGGCACAGCTCGTCGGCGCCTTTGCACTCGCTCGTGGTGGAGCAGTCGCTCCCCCGCGCGGGGCCGATCTCCACCGTGCCCTCGGCGATGGTGAAGGGCTTGGTCACACAGGTGACGCCAACGTTGGGGAACTCGCCAGGGCCGACCCCGCCGTCGCCGAGCTCGAGGCCCAACACCTGCGCGGCGAAGCACAGCTCCAAGGTGAAGCGCTCGTCCGTGGGCGCGTTGTCGGGGGCCAAGCACTCGCCGCCGCAGCCGAACCCGGACACCTGCACCACGCCGCTCCACGAGCGCTCGAAGCCTGCCTCGGGGTTGACCCGACGGATCATCGCCGCGCCAGCGTCGGGGCACGAACAGGCACCGCCGCACGCCCGATCACACGACAGGCAGGGACACGGAGACTCGTCGAAGCCGAACAAGGTGCCGCCGACGTCGCGCTTCACCTTGAGGCCGAGGCGACCGCTGGTGTCGTTGACGTAGATGGCGTCGCGGGTGCCGTTCTTCACTCGCAGCGTGACGGCGGTGGGCGTGGCGGGGCTGCACCGGCACCCGGAGCCGACCAGCGCCACCACCATGATCACGAGTCCCGCGCGCATGTGACGGCAATGTCCTGCTTCAGACGCTCGCCAAATGCAATTCGTCCGCGAAAACCGGGGTCTTGCGTGTTGTCTCCGAGAGTTGCATGACCAGACTCTGTGGCTGCGCGCGCGCTGCGATCGATTGGCCTGACCGCCGTGGTGGCGGTGCTGGCGTGTGACTCCGTCGGCCGCGACAACGGCCGAGCGAGCGCCGTGCCTGACGTGGCCCCTCCGCGGGTTTCTCCGGTGGAGATCAAACCGCCACGCATCGAGCGCTCACCCACCGGGCGCGTGGTCTTGGTCGATCCCCCCCGGGTCGATGCCACGCAGGTCGATCTGCTGAAGCAGTCTGACGGCATCGTCGACATCTTGTGGGTCATCGACGATTCGGGGTCGATGGCGAACGAGCGGCGGCGGCTCGTGGGCAACTTCAACCGCTTCGTGCAAGAGCTGCTCGCCCAGCGCGTCGACTTTCAGATGGGCGTGACGAGCATCGTGTTCACCGACGCGGGGCGGCTGCGCGGCACCACGCGCATCATCACCAACCTCACGCCTGATCCGGTGCGGGTGTTCGAGGCCAACACCACTTTTCCGTCCTCACGCAGTCGCTGGGAGCAAGGCCTGCGCATGGCCCAGTTCGCCCTCACCGCGCCCAACACCGACCCGGGTGGCACGAACTTCGGTTTCATTCGCCCCAACGCCGCGCTGGCGGTGATCGTGGTGACCAACGAAGACGACTCGAGCTTCGGCACGACCGATGGCTACGCGCGTGTGTTCCGCGCGCTCAAAGGCGCGGGAAACGAGAACCTGATCACCTTCTCGACCATCGCCGGCTCGCTGCCCAACGGGTGCACGCCTCCGGGTGAAGCGGGGCTCTTCGGAAGCACCGCCGACCCCGGCTTCCGCTACGCCGAGGTGGCGACCAAGACCGGAGGCGTCATCGGGTCGATCTGCGACGCGAGCTTCGAGCAGACGCTGGTGCGAATCGCGCAGGCGCTCAACACGCTCAAGCGCATCTTCCCCCTCACCATCGTGCCCATCGACGCCAGCATTCGCGTCACCGTCATCACCACCCAAGGCACGTCCTCCGTCATCCCGCGCGATGCGGTGGCGGGGTTCGACTACCAGGCCGACACGAACAGCGTTGTCTTCCTCGGCACCTACGTGCCTCCGCCCGGCGCCACGGTGCGCATCGAATACGCCTTCGCGAGGCCGTGAGCCGATGACACTTCGAACGCTCGCAGTGCTGCTCGCCGTCGCCGCCGCTGGGTGCTCTCGCACGGCGCTCAACCCAGAATGCCCCAACGGCTACGCCTTCGACGACGTCGAGGGCCGCTGCCGCTGCGCCAGTGACGAGGGCTGCCCCGCCGGCCACAGCTGCGAAGATCGGGTCTGCGTGTGCCGCGACTCGGCGTGTTGCCCGAGCGGCTACGACTATTCGTCTGATGCGGAGAGCTGCGTATGCCGCGACTCCGCCTGCTGCCCGACCGATCACCGCTGGCTGGCTGACGAGCGGCGCTGCGTGTGCGGCGCGGCCGACTGCTGCCCCGACGGGTACGCGTTCAACGAGACGTCGCAGGCCTGTGAGTGCGCGGGCGACGCGTGTTGCCCCGTCGGCCACCGCTTCGACGCGATGAAGGCCACCTGCGTCTGCGCGTCTGACGCGTGTTGCCCTGTCGATTTTCGCTACGACGCGCGCACCGAAGAGTGCGTCTGCGCGAAGACCGAGTGCTGCCCCACCAACCACGTCTACGACCCGACCTTCGCGGCGTGTGTGTGCGTCGGAGACAGCTGCTGCCCCACCGGCTTCCGCAAGGCGACCGACGGCTCGAACCGGTGCGTGTGCATCTCCAACGCCTCGTGCGGCGCCAACCAGGTCTGCGACGCGGCGAGCGGGGCCTGCCGGTGCACCACCAACGCCGGTTGTCCCACCGGCAACTTCTGCAACGCGCTCGGCTTTTGCCAGTCGTTCGCCGCCTGCACCTCGAACCTCGACTGCCCCACCGGCCTCTTCTGCGACACCACCACCACCCGATGCATCGCCACCGGCCCGTGCACGCTGGACGAGCACTGCCCGCTCGACACCGTGTGCAACGCGATCACTCGGAGCTGCCAGCCGGGCTGCCGCACCGACGGTGACTGCACACCGAAAAACGCGTGCGTCAACGGCGCGTGCCGCTCCTTCTGCCGCTCGAACCAGGGCTGCCCAGTGAACCAATTCTGCAACACCACCACCGGCATGTGTTCCACGCGCTCCAACCGGGTCGACTGCAATTCGTGCTCGGGCCTGTCGTCGTGCGGCGGCGCGGCGCGGTGCCTCTCGTTCATCACCGAGGGCCAGCAGGCGTCGTTTTGCGGCATGACGTGCACCACCGAAGCCGACTGCCCCTCGGGCTTCGACTGCGGCGGCGTCATTTCGTCGTGCCCGCTCGGAGGTTTCTGCGAGCCGGTGGCCAACGACACCATCACCTGCCGCGCGTTCCAGGTGGAGAACGAAGAGGGCGACCAGTTCTACTGCGCCGATTCCACCGGCCAGCCGCACGTCTACTTCCGCTCCTGCGCGCCGCGCTCGGGCTTCTGCCCGGCCATCGCCGCGCCGTAGCGTTTCACCTTCGGTGAAGGCTGCGCGCTGCCGGCGAAGGCCCGCATCGGCCAAGGCACGGCCGCCTCCCGCACGGCTCAGCCGCGACGCTCCCCGAAGCGGTCGGCGCGCTGGTGAGCTCGAGCCGCCCCCATCACCCCACGACCCGCGCGCCGGGCATCACGCCTTGAGCGAAAGCCCCAGGCGGTACACGTCTTGGCTGGACCAGCCGCCGCGTTTGGCCACCTCAGACGCGAGGGCCTTGAGCCGCTCACCCCGCGCCAGGCCGTTGGCCAACGCGTCGCGTACCTCGGCTTCGCTCCAGCGGGTGTCGCCGGTGCGGCCCTCGACCACGATCACCACCTCGCCCAGCACCTCGGCCTCGGCGTAGCGCATCGCCAACACGTCGAGCGTGTCG
Organism: Archangium sp.; assembly: GCA_016793525.1. The sequence goes on from JAEUJT010000509.1 coordinate 4,207, forward strand.
CGAACGAACTCTTCGTGCAGCTTGGTCAGCTCACGGGCCACACACGACCTCCGCGGCCCCAGCACCTCGTGGAGCAGCGCCAGCGTCTCTCCCACCCGCTTCGGGGACTCAGAGAGCACGAGCGACGCGGTCAACCCGCTCACCTCGTCGAGCATGGCGCGCGCCTCCGAGGTGGTGCGCGGCAAGAAACCGAGAAAGTGGAACCTCCCGGTGGGCAGGCCAGACGCCGACAACGCCGCTACGAGCGCCGTCGCCCCGGGAATCGGCACCACTTGCACGTGCGCCGCCACCGCCTCGGCCACCAACTTCTCGCCAGGGTCGGAGATCGCCGGGCTCCCCGCGTCGGTGATCAACGCCAGATCATCGCCAGCCACGAGCCGTTCGACGAGCCGCTGCGC
>JAEUJT010000241.1 GCA_016793525.1 Archangium sp.
CATGTACGCCCTGCAGCGTGCCTCACACCGCGAACTGGTACGACCACTTCTTGTCTTCGGTCAACCCGAGGTGGAGCTTCGTCGGGGGCTCTCCGCTGGCGATGCGCGTCAGCAGCTCGCGCGAGAGCTCGGGCAGGAGCGACGTCGACAACACGTGCTCGACGTTGCGCGCCCCCGTCTCGCCCTCGGCACAGCGCGCGGCCAGCTCGTCGATGACGATGGGGTCGTAGGTCATCTTCAGCTTCTGGGCGGTCAACACCCGGCCGACGAGCGAGTCGACCTTGAGCTTGACGATTTCTTTCAGCACTGCGCTGGTCATCGGCAGGTAGGGAACGATGGTCATGCGCGCCAGGAGCGCCGGCTTGAAGTGTTTGCTCAGCGCCGGGCGAATCGCCTCGACGATGCTGTCGACCGGCGGCAGCTCGGGGAGCGAGCCGATCTTCATCAGCTGCTCGGTCGCCAGGTTGCTGGTCATGATGACCACGGTGTTCTTGAAGTCGACCGCGCGGCCCTCGCCGTCGTTGAGCAGGCCCTTGTCGAACACCTGGTAGAAGAGGTTCATCACCTCGAGGTCGGCCTTCTCGCACTCGTCGAGCAGCACCACCGAATACGGGCGCTGCCGCACCGCCTCGGTCAGGCGGCCACCTTCGCCGTAACCCACGTACCCCGGCGGAGAACCGATGAGCCGCGACACCGAGTGCTTCTCCTGGAACTCGGTCATGTTGATGACGGTGAGGAAGCGGTCTCCGCCGTACATGGCGTCGGCGAGCGCGAGCGCGGTCTCTGTCTTGCCGACGCCGCTGGGGCCCACGAAGAGCAGCACGCCGCGCGGCGCGTCGGGGTTGCGCACCCCGGCCGTGGCCATTTGCAGCGTCTCCGCCACGGTCTTGATGGCCGACGGCTGACCGCGCACCCGCTCGTGCAGCTTCTCGTTGATGGCGAGCAGCGTGCCCACCGCTTCGGTCTTCATCTTGCCAATGGGAATGCCCGTCCACCCGGCGAGCACCTTGGCCACCGCGTCTGCGCCCACCTCGGGGTGAATGAGCGCCGTCGGCACCTGCACCGCGGCGAGCGCGTCTTGGGCCGCCTTGACCTCGGTCGCGGCCTTGCTCGACTCCTCGGGGGTCTTGGCTTGCGTCGCCGCGAGGCGCGCCGCGCGCACACGCTTCACCGCGTCGCGCTCGCTCTGCCACCGGGCGCGCAGCTTCTCGATGGTGGCCTGGGTCTCCTTCAGCGAGGCCTCGAGCGTGTCGAGAATCTCTTTTTCCACCGGGTGCAGCTCAGCGATGTCGCGCTTGTGTGACGCCAGCTCGGCGGTGAGCGCGGCGAGGCGAGACTCGGCCGAGATCAACTCCTCGGGCCGGGCGTCGAGCGCCACCTTCACCCGCGCCGCCGCGGTGTCGAGCAGGTCGACCGACTTGTCGGGCAGCTGCCGCGACGCGAGGTAGCGGTTCGACAGCTTCACCGAGGCCACCAGCGCCTCATCGCGAATGGTGACCCCGTGGGCCGCCTCGTAGAGCGGGCGCACGCCACGCATCATCACGATGGCGTCTTCTTCGTTCGGCTCATCGACCTTCACCGGCTGGAAGCGCCGCTCGAGTGCCGCATCTTTCTCGAAGTACTTTTTGTATTCGGCCCAGGTGGTCGCCGCGACGGTGCGCAGCTCGCCGCGCGCGAGCGCCGGCTTGAGCAGGTTCGCCGCGTCGCCGCCGCCCGCATTGCCGCCCGCGCCGATGAGGGTGTGCGCCTCGTCGATGAAGAGAATGATGGGCTTCGGTGAGCCCTTGATTTCCTCGATGACGCCCTTGAGGCGGTTCTCGAACTCGCCGCGCACGCTGGCGCCGGCCTGAAGGAGACCCAAGTCGAGTCCGACCAGCTCGACCTGCTTCATCGATTCGGGCACGTCGCCGTTGACGATGGCAATGGCCAGGCCCTCGACGAGCGCGGTTTTGCCGACGCCGGGGTCGCCCACCAGAATCGGGTTGTTCTTGCGGCGCCGGGCGAGAATGTCGACCATCTGCCGAATCTCGCGGTCGCGCCCGAAGATGGGGTCGATCTTCTTCTCGCGGGCCTTGGCGGTGAACGAGGTGGTGAACTGCGCCAGCGCTCCGCCCTCCACCGGCCGCGTACCGCCGCTCGCACCGCCGCCGCCGCTCGACGTCGCCGCTGCGTCGTTCGCTTCTTTGCCCGTAGCCAGCAGCGCCGCGAGCCCCTTCTTCAGCTTGTCGGCCGGCACGTTGTCGAGCAGCGCGTAGGTCTCGCCGGTGTAGCGCCCGGGCTCCAAGAGGAACCGCGCCATCAACACCCCGGAGCGCAGCTTGCTCGATTCGAGCTCGAGCGAGCCGAACAGCCAGGCGTCTTCGATCCACCGGAAGACGAAGTCGGAGAACATCGGCCGGCCGCCGTTGCCCGCCTTCAGCCCTCGCACCACGCCGTTGACTTGCTTCTGAAATTCGGCGCGATCGACCCCGGCCTCGGCCAGCACCGCCACCGCCTCGCCAGACTCGTCTTCGAGCATCGGCTGGAGCAGGTGCTCGACCACGATCTCGTAGACCCCGCTGTTGGTCGCGCGGCCGAGGCCCGTCTCGACCAAGCGGTTAGCCAACGGCGTCAGCTTTCGGAACAGCGCTTTCGGGTTCACTTTCATCGGGTTGCCGTCGCCTTTCGGGAGGTGGAAATTCGCACTGCTGCCTTGTCGGCGTCGTACGCGCCGAGCCAACTGTCGACCCCGAGCCGGGAGCCTTCGCCTGTCGCGGACAGCCGCAACGAGACTCGAGTGCGGTCGACGGTCACCGCCAAGTCATAGGCCAACCAATCGTTGACGAACAGCGCGACGGTGGCATCGACCGTAGCGCGCAGGTCTCCGCCTTCAGAGAGCCTCCGGAACAGCGATTGGTCGACCGGGCCGATCTCGATTCGAAACTTCGCCGCGGGGTCGAACGTGCGCGAGCCGAGCACCGCGTCGACGCCGAGCCGGGTGTTCACCTGCCCAAGTCGAGCGAGGTCGCGCTCGTCGATCGGTGACCACGCTCCGCTGAACGGCTCGACACGCACTCGCGCCCCGGGCGCCTCTTCAGACAACAGCGTCGTCAACGCCGCTTCCAGCATCGCCGGCGAGCGCCGCGTCGCGGCCAGGGCGGGCAGCAGCATCAACGTGGCGCCCAGCGGCAACTGCGACCGGGTCGTCTCGAGGTCGAGGCCCGCGAGGTTCACCAACCGCTTGATCCACGCGTCGGGCGTCACCACCGACGCCTCAGCCGCCAGCCGGTACTTCACCGTCGCGCGGTAGAGCAGCGAGAGCAACCGGTGGTGGAAGAGGTCGAGGAAGGCCCTCTGAACCCCCTCGTCTTCGTGGAGAATCTCCTCGGTGAAGTACAGAGGCAGCGGCGTCGACGAGCCGGTCAACCCGAGGAACGTCGTCTCCACCTCGAAGCGCGTCGTT
>JAEUJT010000274.1 GCA_016793525.1 Archangium sp.
ACGCGCTGGTGTTCGACGTTCAAGACGTCGGCTCGCGCTACTACACCTACGTGTACACGATGGCCCTGGCGATGAAGGCCGCGGCCCGAGCGGGCATTCCCTTCTTCGTGCTCGACCGGCCCAACCCCATCGGCGGAGAGCTCGTCGAGGGGAACCTGGTGGGAAAGAAGTACCGCTCCTTCGTCGGCTTGTACGAGTTGCCCACGCGGCACGGCATGACCGCGGGTGAGCTGGCCCGGCTGATCAACACCCGCGAGAAATTCGGCGCGGCGCTCACCGTCGTTCCCTGCGAAGGCCTGAAGCGCACGAACACCTGGGCCGACACCGGCCGAGCCTTCGTTCCGCCCAGCCCCAACATGCCAACGCCAGACACCGCGTTGGTGTACCCAGGCATGTGCCTGGGCGAGGGCACCAACGTCTCCGAGGGGCGGGGCACCTGCCGACCCTTCGAGCAGTTTGGAGCGCCGTGGCTGCGCAGCGACGAGGTGGCCGGAGCACTCAACGAGTTGAAGCTGCCCGGGGTGACGTTCCGACCCTGCGCCTTCACGCCGACGTTCGACAAGTTCCGCGGCGAGTCGTGTGAAGGCGCGTTCATTCACGTCACCGACCCGAAGCGTTTCGAGCCAGTGCGCACCGGCCTCGCGGTGTTCTCGACGTGCCATGCGCTCGGAGGCAAGAAGTTCCGCTGGCGAGACGACGCGTACGAGTTCGTCGACGACGTGCCGGCGTTCGATCTCCTCTGCGGCACCGATCAGGTTCGCCGCGGAATCGAGGCGGGCGCTGGGCTCGATCGGCTGATGCGCGGGTTCGACGAACAGCTGCGTGCCTTCTTCCCCACGCGGCGCGCATTTCTGATCTACTGACGGTCGTGAACGTCGCGCTGCTCGGAGGCTCCTTCAACCCGCCGCACGTCGGCCACCTGTTGGCTGCCACGTATGTGCGCAGCTCGCTCGGCGCCGACGAAGTGTGGCTCGTGCCCAGCTTCCACCACCCCTTCGGCAAGCCGCTGGCGCCCTTCGAGACCCGGGTGGCGATGTGCGAGGCGATGGCGGTGCAGCTCGGGCCGTGGCTCACCGTGAGTCGGGCGGAGCGCGACGTTGGCGGGGAAGGGCGCACCATCGAGCTGCTCGAGTACCTGGTGCCGAAGTACCCGGACACCCGGTTCTCGTTCGTGATCGGCTCCGACATTCTGGCCGACGTACCGAAGTGGAAGGCGTGGGACCGCATTCAGGCGCTGGTCGAGGTGGTGGTGCTGCACCGCGCGGGCTACCCGGCGCCGGGCGCGCTGGGGCCTCCGCTTGCGGCGGTATCGTCGACCGAGATTCGAGAGCGGCTCGAGGCCCACCAACCGGTCGACGAGTTGGTGCCGGCGGCGGCGCTGGCCGTGGCGCGTGCAGCCGGGCTGTACGGCTTGCGCTAACGGCGTTCGAAATCGAGGCCGGCCGTGGTAGGCGCTCACGCATGGAGCGTCGTCGCAGTCGCGTCGTCGGCGCGATGTTGGAGCAAGCGCCAGGGCGGTACCTGATCACGCAGCGGGCGAAGACGTCGTCGCTTCCGCTCCTGTGGGAATTCCCCGGGGGCCGGGTCGACGAGGGCGAGGCCCCTGCGGCCGCGATCGCGCGCGAGCTCAAAGAGCGCCTGATGCTCGACGTGGTGGTGCACGAGCAGGCCATGGCCACCGAACACGCCTACGACTCGTACGACATCGAGTTCCTCGTCTTTCGCTGCTCGCTGCGCGACCCCAACCAGCCGGTCAGCCACCACCGGGCGAACGATCACCGCTGGGTGACGCTCGAAGAATTGGGCGGCTACCAGTTCCCCGACGCCGACGCGAAGACGGTGGCCAAACTCCTCGAGCTGGAAGCCTAAAATGCACCAATTCCCCAAAGACATCGGGTGGGTGGAGGTCATCTGCGGCTCGATGTTCTCCGGCAAGACAGAAGAGCTCATTCGCCGCCTGAAGCGAGCGATGTACGGCAAGCAGCCGATTCAGGTCTTCAAGCCAGACATCGACAACCGCTACGACGAGCTGTCGGTGGTGAGCCACTCGCAGCTCAAGGTGGTGGCCACGCCCGTGAAGCGCGCCGAGGAGATCCTCCAGCAGCTCAAGCCGAACACCGAGGTGGTGGGCATCGACGAGGTGCAGTTCCTCGGGCCCGAGGTGGTCGGCGTGTGTGAGACCCTGGCCGCGCGCGGTATTCGCGTGGTGTGCGCCGGGCTCGATCAGGACTACCAGGGCAAGCCGTTCGAGCCGATGCCGCAGCTGCTGGCGATCTCCGAATACATCACCAAAGAGCTCGCGATCTGCGTGGTGTGCGGCAACCCGGCCAATCGCTCACAGCGGCTCACCGACTCGGCCGAGCGCGTCGTGGTGGGCGCGGCCGGCGCGTACGAAGCCCGCTGCCGAAAGTGCCACGTGCCGACCCCCGTCGATGCAACGCCCCCGCAGAACCTCGATCTGTTCACATAAACATGCGCGATTCGCTCTACGAAAACCTGCCGTACATGCTGTCGGAGCAGAAGCACTTCTACGGCCAGAACGTGCACCTGGTCGGCAACCCGTACCTGCTGTCGCTGCTGGCGACGCTGTGCGCGAAAGACACCATTCAGCCTGCGGTCACCTCGTTGGTGAAGATGCTGTACACCGACCTGGTCACCATGGCGCTGAACCGGGAATTCCCGCGCAAGCAGGTGGCGATTCCCACCCGAATGATCGAGCACACGCCGCGCGGCATGTACCAGGGAGAGATCCTCGACCCCGATGTGCGCGCGATCTCGGTGAACATCGCCCGGGCGGGAACGCTGCCGTCGCAGGTGACGTACGAGCTGCTCAACGTGATCTTGAACCCCAAGCTGGTGCGGCAAGATCACATCATCATGAGCCGCATGCTCGACACCGCCGACGTGGTGGTGGGCTCGAGCATCGGCGGGGCGAAGATCGGCGGCGACGTCGACGGGGCCATGGTGCTCTTCCCCGACCCGATGGGCGCGACCGGCTCGTCGCTGTCGACCGCCATCGAGATGTACAAGAAGAAGGTGCCGGGCACGATGCGGCGGGTGGTGTGTCTGCATTTGATTGTCACGCCAGAATATTTGAAGCGCATGAAGGCCGATCACCCCGACGTGGTGGTCTACGCGCTCCGGCTCGATCGCGGCATGTCGTCGCCCGAGGTGTTCAGCACTGCGCCCGGCGAGCTGTGGGAGAAGGAGCGCGGGCTCGACGATCGGCAGTACATCGTTCCCGGCGCTGGCGGTATGGGCGAAGTCTTGAACAACGCGTACGTGTGAGGAATTGACGACATGGCTTTCTACGACTCCGACGTCGACGTGATGTTCGACACCGCCAAGGTGGCCGCGCGGGTGCGCGAGCTGGGCGCGCAGATCACCAAAGACTACCAAGGCACCGATCTGACCTTGATCGGCGTGATGAAAGGCTCGGTGTTCTTTCTCACCGATCTGGCGCGGGCGATCGACCTGCCGCTCACCATCGAGCTGATGGGCCTGTCGTCGTACCACGGCGGTTTCGAGACCACCGGCGAGGTGCGAGTCACCCATGACGTGACGAAGCCGATGGCGGGGAAACACGTGCTGATCGTCGAAGACATCATCGACACCGCGCTCACCATGTCGTTCCTGCTCGAGAACCTGAAGGCCCGGCACCCGGCGTCGGTCAAGGTCTGCACGCTGCTCGAGAAGCCCTCGCGCGCGAAGACAAAGGTCGCCATCGACTACACCGGCTTCGTGATCGAAGACCGGTTCGTGGTCGGCTACGGGCTCGACTACGGCGAGAAGTACCGCAACGTGCCGTTCATCGGCGTGATGAGCTCCGCGTAGCGTCGATGGACCCGATCACGGCGTTCGTCGTCTCGGTGCTGATGATGCTCTTGAACGGAGCGGTGCTCGGTTTCATGCACCGAGACCTCCCTCCGTCGCTGCGCCCCAGCGCGACCGCCTGGCGTTTCGGCACATTGCTGGTCGCGTGTGGCTGCATGGTGCTGGCGGCGCAACAGCTGCTCCCCCCGATTCTGGGCCTGCCGCTGGGCAACGCGCTGCTCATGGCGGGGCTGGCGCAGTACTGGCGGTCGCTGCGGCTGTTTACAGGGCTGCCCGGCGCATGGTGGCTGTGGGTGGCTCCGGTTCTCGGCACGGCGGCGCTGGCCTGGTTCGTCGAGGTGCACCCAAGCCTCGCCGCACGGGTGGTGATCGCGTCGTCGGCGTGGGTCGTCATGCTCGTCGGGAGCGCCCGTACGCTCTGGCAGATGGAGCACGCCGATGACTCCGTAAGCCGGCGCACCATGATCGGCATTCTGCTTTTCGTGTCGGCCTTGATGTTGGGCCGGGGCGTGTACTTCTCGCTCGGGCCGGGTCGAGAGCTGACCATTCTCGACCCCGGCAGCTGGGTGAACGCACTGACGCCGATTCTCGCGGCGGTGCTGCCGATCATCGGCACCACCACCTTCTTGCTCATGGTGTCGGAGCGCCTGCGCCGGAACTGGGAGCGGGCCGCGTCGACTGATCACCTCACTGGGCTGAGCAACCGGAGGACGCTGTCGGACGTGGGGGGCAAGAGCATGGCCACCGCGCGCGCGCAGGGCGAAGGCTTCGCGGTGGCCATCGTCGACGTCGACCACTTCAAGTCGGTCAACGACCGCTTCGGGCATGACGTGGGCGATCTCGCGCTCAAGCACGTGGCGGCTCGGCTCCGCGCCGTGTGCCGGCATGACGACCTGCCGGCGAGGCACGGCGGCGAGGAGTTCGTGGTGGTGCTCCACCGGGTCGACGCAGCCGGCGCCAAGACCGCGGGGGAGCGCCTGCGCCAAGCGGTGGCCGACGCGCCGCTGGCCAACGGGGCACAGCAGCTGAGCCTCACCGTCTCGGTCGGCGTGGCGCTCCTCACCGAGACCGACGCGAGCTTCGACGATCTGCTCCGGCGAGCCGACAAGGGCCTGTACCAAGCGAAGGAGGGCGGCCGGAACCAGGTCGTGGTGGTCGCCTAGCCATGCTGTTCGAGATCGACCAAGACGTGCAGCGAGCGTCGGCGGGCA
>JAEUJT010000297.1 GCA_016793525.1 Archangium sp.
GAAGCGAAGGACCTCGAGGCCATTCGCCCGAAGGGTTTCTTCGGCTGGCTCAAGCGGCTGTTCACGTAGCCTTGGCCTCATGACAATGGCCCCTTGGCGTCGCTGTACTTCGCTTGGGGGAATAGTGGCGTTGCTCAGCGGCCCGGCCGACTGATCAGCCGCAGACGGGCTCGGCCTGGCGCCCACGGCTCTGCTTCTCACGTTCTCCGAGCGCGGCCTGCAGGTACTTGCCGGTGAGCTTGCGGCCGATCAGCTCTTGCGCCAGCTCGCCCGCCTCCACCAGCTTAGGGAGATCGACGCCGGTCTCGATGCCCATGCCGTGCAGCATGTAGACGAGATCTTCTGTCGCCAGGTTCCCCGCGGCTCCGGGCGCGTAGGGGCAGCCGCCCAACCCGCCGATGCTGGAGTCGAACGTGGTGATGCCCATCGACAGGCCAACGAGCGCGTTCGCCAGCGCGGTCCCCCGGGTGTCATGCAGGTGGAGCGCGATGTTCTTGAGCGGCACCAACTTCGACACCGCCTCGACAATCGCCTCGGTCTGCCCAGGCGTGCCCACGCCGATCGTGTCACCGAGCGACAGCTGGTAAAACCCGATGTCGACGAGCTGCTTCACCACCTCGACCACGCGCTCGACCGGCACCAGGCCCTCGTACGGGCAGCCCCACACCGTCGACAGGTAGCAGCGCACCTGCATACCCGCGGCGCGCGCTCCCTCAGCTACTTCACGTGCGGTCGCCACCGCTTCGGCCACCGACTTGTTGATGTTCTTCTTCGAGTACGACTCGGTCACCGAGAGAAACACCGCCGCCTCTCGCAGCCCGGCGCTCTTGGCGCGCTCGAGGCCCTTGAGGTTCGGCACCAGCCCAGTGAAATGGACGTCGGGGGTGTGTTTCACGAGGCCGAGCAGCTTCTCGGCGTCGGCGAGCTGGGGAATCCACCGGGGGGACACGAACGACGTCACCTCGATGCGCTTCAACCCGGCCGCCTCGAGCGCTTCGATCAGCTTGGCTTTCGCGGGCGTGGTGAGCGTGCGCAGCTCATTCTGCAGGCCATCGCGCGGGCCGACCTCGTACACCTCGACCCGCTTTGGAAACGACGCGGTTTTCACGGCTCACCACGTTTCACGGCGCCGACGATGACGTCAGGAGAGCCGTCGTGCACGTCTTGCCCCTCGAGGCCGCCGTACGTCCACACCATGTCGAGCCCGGCGTCGTGCAGAAGAACCTCCAACCGCTCGATGGGATAGTACCGAATGAAGAACGTCGCAGCCATGACACGCCCATCGGGCAGGTGCAGCTCGCGGCGCACGTCGTCTCGGCCACGGGTCGCGTCGTAGGTGACGTTCTCCACCAGCCGGCTACCGTCGGGGAGCAGGTTGTCGTAGCTCGAGATCGGCTGCGCCGCGGCCCACGCCCAATAGGAGTTGTGAAAGATCAACCCGCCGCCCGGCTTGAGGCACCGCGCCAGCTCTGAAAACAGCGGCCCATGCTGCACGTCGTCGAAGGTGAACAGGGTGTTGTACCAGGCGTACGCCCCGGCGAAGGCGCCGTCTCGAAACGGGAGGCGAAAGAAGTCACCCCGGGTCACGGGCGCGGCGTCGCACACCTCGAGCAGCGAGCCCGCGTCGAGATCGAGGCCCACGTAGGGTCTCACCTTGCCCTGCAGGTGGCGGAGGTGCCGACCGTGCCCACACCCGACGTCGAGCACGGGCCCTTCGACCGGGAGCTCGTTGAACTTCTGATCGAGGAAGGTGACCTCGGCGCCGGTGACCACATCACTCAAAAACGGCCGGGTGCTGCGCAGGTAGAGCTCGCCGAAGAACGGCGATTCGCCTTCAGTCGTCGTCGGCGCTGTCATCGTCGCCGCCGGTGGCTTGGACTTTGGAAGTGTCGACTTGAAGCGCCCCATCGGCGTTCCATTCCATCCGAACTCCGGGAGGAAGGGCCAAGAATCGAACAAGGTCGGGCATCTGATGTGCGAGGTCACCGAGCGAGACCACGCCCGGCTCGAGCCCATCGCCGACCACGCGGCTGGAGAACGACCACCCGCTGTCATTCGCCTTCTCGGGCTCGGTGCGCCAGGCGGAGAGCGAGCGAAGCTCGTGTACGGCGCCGCGGACCCGCGCGGTGGTGGCCGCGTACGGCGCATCGCCGGTGACGTCGTATTCCTCGAGTACGAGCCGCTGCTCCAAGGCGCGCTGGAGCGGCAGCGTCAGATCGTGGCGCTCCGAGCGGGGCTCCCCCAGCTGCGCGAAGACCTCGAGGGCGCCTACGCCGGGGAAGATCGTCTCCGGCAGCAACTGCTGCATCACGGGAGGATGCCAGCCGCGCAGCGGGCCTCCCGCGTCGGCGCCTTCGGCCGCGTGAAAGACGATGCGCTCGAAGCCGAACGCCATGGACTGGCCGTGCTCGACGCGCGCCGGGTGATCCATGACCCAATCGGCGAGGTGCCCGCACATCAGCGCCGCCTCATCGAGGAGCGGCTTGCCCTGAAAAGCGAACGACACCTCGCGCTGCCCCAGCTTGGCCAAGCCGAAGGTCTCGGCGCGGTACCCGTGGTCACCCATGTCGGTGAAGCCCACCGAGAACAGATCTTCAGGCAGCGGATCATCGGGCAGCGCGTTCGCGGCTTCGCTCAGCGGAAAAGGCCAGAGCCGCAGCACGTCGAGTGAGTACCCTTTGACCCCGTCGACCGCGTCGAGCAGCGCCTGACGAACGTCGACGAAAAACGGCGTGCTGGGGCCGCGGACCGTGCGCGAAAACCCCAGCAAGAATCCACGCTTCGGCTTGAACCGGTTGAACGGGCCGACGTGAGGGCCGAAGAGCTGATCGCCGTTCACGGGCTTGAAGATCTCGCCCATCTCGCCAAAAAACACGTCGACCCCAGGGGGTGGGTCGAACGAGTCCGTCGGGGAACCGCCGTCGGTGTAGATCGCGAAGAAGCAACGCAGCGTTGGCACGGCTTCTCAAGTGTACGAATGACCGGCCGCGCTTGCGAGGAATCTTCAACCAGTTGATTTCAGTGACACTGGAATCAGCGAAGTCGAGGCGGGAGGGTCGCCAGTCGGCGTGCACCCTCTTCCAGCACGGCGTCGCTCTTACAGAAGGCAAAGCGGGCCAGCGTCGCGAGATGTGGGCGCGTGTCGGCGCTGCAGAAGACCGAGGGGGGAATGGCGGCGACCTTGGCCGAGGTGGTGAGCCAGCGGCAGAACGCGACGTCGTCTTCGAAGCCGGCCGAGGCCACATCGGCGATGACGAAATACGTGCCTTCGCACGGGAGCGGCATGAAGCCCGCGGCGGCCAGCGCGTTCGCCACCAGTTGGTGCCGGCGCCGGTAGTCGTCTCGGAAGCCGGAGAAGTACGAATCGGGCAACGCGAGGGCCTTGGCGATGGCCGCTTGAAACGGCGCTGCCGTGGCGAACGTCACCCACTGATGGGCCTTCTGCACCGCCGCCAGCAACGGCGCGGGCCCGAGCGCCCAGCCGATCTTCCACCCGGTGAAGGAGAAGCTCTTGCCGCCGCTGGAGATGGTGACCGTGCGCTTGCCCACCTGCCCCACCGTCGCCGGCCGCACGTGCACCGCGGGCTCGAACACCAGGTGCTCGTACACCTCGTCGCTCAGCAGCACCGCGTCGAACCGCTCGACGAGCGCTCCGATGAGGGCGATCTCCTCGCGAGTGAACACCTTGCCCGTGGGGTTGTGGGGCGTGTTCAGCATCACCAGCGCGGTTCGCTCTGAAAACGCCGCCGCGAGCTCGGCTTCATCGAACCACCAACGGGCGTGCGCCGCGTCGGGAGCTCGTAAGCGCACATACTTCGGAACGCCTCCAGCCATGCGCACGCTGGCGTCGTAGGAGTCGTAATACGGCTCGAACAGCACCACCTCGTCGCCCGGGTCGACGAAGGCCATGACGGTGTCGAAGATCGCCTCGGTCGCGCCGCTGGTGACCACCACCTCACTCGCCGGGTCGACGGTCTGCCCGTAGAAGCGCGTGGCGTGCGCGGCCACGGCCTCGCGGAGGGCCACCGCTCCGGTGGTGATCGCGTACTGATTGACGCCGCCGCGAATGGCGGAGATCGCCGCGTCGCGAATCTCCTCGGGCCCATCGAAGTCGGGGAAGCCCTGCCCCAGGTTCACCGCCCCGCTGGCCAGGGCGAGGCGCGACATCTCGGTGAAGATGGTGGTGCCGAACGAGGCGACGCGCGCGCTCTGCGCCGTACCCTCACCGCCGGTCATTCGATCACCCGGCTCGCGAAGACCAACGCCGCCGCCAGGGCTAGGAGCGAAAGCACGAGCAGAACGGAGACAACGATTCGGCGCTTGTTGGGCCGGGCGATCTTGCGCGTGCGGGTGCGCAGCGGGAGCGGCTTGGCGGGCACCAACAGCTCGCGGAGGTGGGTGATGAGGCGATCGTCTCCGGTGTACGAGGTCAGCCCGGTGATCGCGCGTTCGAGGCGCAACGCATCGACCGACACGTCGTCGTCGACCCGCCCTTCTTTCTTCACGGCGGTGCGTACGCCGTGCTCGCGCTCCCAGCGAACCACGTCGTCGAACATCACCAGCTCGTGCTGCTTCACCTGCCCGGAGGCGTCGATGGTGCTGACCAGCTGCACATCGTCGTACGGCCGGTGCCAGACGGTGCGCAGCCCCAGCGCATCGGGCGGAGACTCGACGGCGCGCACGCGGAACATGGCCTCGAAGGCGGCCCGTCGCTCGGTGGCTGATTCGCTTCGCGGCATTATCGCTCTCCACCTATCAACGAATGCAGGCCGACTGACACAGCTTGGCGCACGCGCGCGGCACACCTCCGTCGCGGCATATGGAGGTGGTGGGACATTCGACGATCTCCACGCCTCCGTCTGGGTCGCAGACCGCCGCGAACTTCGCTGGCAGCCCCACTCCGGGCGGAGCTGTCGCGCAATAGCCCGCGTCACCTGAAGCGCAACTCGGCGCGTCGGGGCCGATGTGGCGGACTCGATAGGCGTCGCACGTGGGCCGCTCGAACCTCAAGCAGGAGGAGATGTCGAGCGCTTCGTCTGGAGATCCTGGCTCGGCGTCTGACACGCAGTCGTGGCACTCGCCGTACGCGCAGTCACCGGTGCACGAGGTGAGGAGGTTGACCTCGCGCGTGCCGGCATCGACGGCGGGTCCAGCGTCGACCGGTTCTTTGACGGAGGCCAGACAGCCGGTCATCACCACCGCCATCACGGTCAGGACTCTCGCCATGGGCACCTCCCTTACCACTGCCGCCCAGGGTATGACGCCGCCATGCGAAGCGCGGTGATCCTCGGGTGTCTGTGTCTGCTGGGTTGTCCTCCGTCGAAGCCGCTCCCGGCGCCCGAGCCGAGCGGGCGCTGCGAGGTCGATCTCGCCGCCAGCGGCTTCTTCGCCAACGTCGGCAACGGCGCTCGCGCCAAGGCCATCGAGTCGGCCGACGAGCTGATCGGCGGTTCATACGCCCAGGCCCAGGTGGGCGACTACCTGCTCGAGAACGACCGAATTCGCGTCGTGATTCAGCGGCCGAACCGAATGATCGCCCCCGCGCCGTACGGCGGCACGCTGATCGACGCCGACATTCAGCGCCCCGCGGGAGAAGCGGGCCGAGACAGCTTCGGCAAGGTCGAGCTGTTCTACGCCTTCGGCCGAACCATCAACGTAAACAAGGTCGAGGTGCTGAACGATGGCGCGGCGGGGGGCTACGCGGTGATCGCCGCGACCGGGCCCGACGAGGTGATGGACTACCTGAACATTCCCAACGTGGTTGAAAACTACCTCGGCGAAGGCGTGAAGCTGTCGCTCGACCCGAACCTGCCGCTGCCGATCGTCGGCACGACCTACTACGTGCTGTCTCCTGGCGAATCGCGCGTGCGCATGCTCACCGCGCTCTGCAACCAGGGCAAAGACACCATCGTGGTGTCGGTCGGCGACGTGGTCGATCGCGGCGGAGACCCCGAGTACTTCAACCCCACCAGCTGTGCGAAGGGCTTCGGCGCGAAAAACTGCCTCATCGACCCCGCGTCATGGTTCGGCTTTCAGAGCACCGGCGTGGCGTACGGGTACCGGGCGTCGAAGCTGGGCGACCCGCGTACGGTGGCGGTCAACGCGATGTTGGCGGCGGCGGGCATCTCCGGCGTGTTGATCGACGGAGAGAGCGCGCAGGGCCTCGTGTCGTGGTTCGACCCAACCGCGACGCGGCGGCCCGGCTCGTTCGGCATGCTCGCTGGCCAGAGCCGCAGCTTCATTCGCGACTTCTTCGTCGGGCGCGACCTGGGAGAGATCACGGGCGAGATGCTGGCCATCGATCAGAAGCCGACGTCGAGGCTCTCAGTGATCGCGCAGCTCGCCGATGGAACGCCGGTGCCGGGCGCGCGTATCGCGGTGGTGGTGGCCGAGACCAGCGCGCAGGTGACCGCGCTCGAGGCCGACGCCACGGGCAAGGCCAAGGTGAACCTCGCGCCGGGCAACTACCTCGTCTCCACCGGGCAGCAGGGGCACGCGCTCGAGGCGGCGACGGCGGTGACGGTGCCAGCCATCGGAGAGGCGCAGGTCACGGTGACGCTCGGGGCGACTCGCACCTTGACGGTGACGGTGAAAGACCCGTTCCTGCAGGGGCTCCCGGCGCGGGTGGTGGTGACGTGCCCGACCGGCCCGTGCACCTCGCACGCCTCGAACATGGGCCGCTTCCGCGAGACAGAAGACCTCCCTTCCACCATTCAGGCCATCGCCTTCTCTGGCGCTGACGGTGTGGCGCGGGTGGCGCTGCCTCCTGGTGCGTACGAGGTCATGGTGACGCGCGGGCCGGAGTACTCCGCGTTCCCCGACACGTACCCGCTGCGCGGTGCGGCGGTCGATCTCACGTCGGCCGACGGCGCCGTGGCGGTGACGTTGGCGCGGGTGGTCGACACCACGGGCTGGCAGAGCGCCGACCTGCACGTACACGCGGTGAACAGCCCCGACAGCACGGTGCCCAACGCGCTGCGCGTCGCGTCGTTCGCGGCCGAAGGGGTCGACGTGTTGACCTCGACCGATCACGACTACGTGACCGACTTCGCCCCCCTCATCCAGGAGCTCGGCTTGGGCGGCTCGTTGACCTCGATGATCGGCTGCGAAGTCACCCCGTTCGACTACGGCCACCAGCAGGCGTACCCGGTGACGCGCGACCCGAGCAGCATCAACGGTGGCGCGTTCGACTGGGCGGGTGGTGATGGGCCTTCGCTCCGGCTCGACCAGCTCTACACCGGCCTGAAGGAGCGCTACCCCGACGTGGTGCTGCAGATGAACCACCCGCGCGGAGCCCCCGGCGGCTCGCTCACGATGCTCAAGGTCGACACCGCGACCGGAGCGACCAAAACGGCCGCGGCGTCGCTGCGCATGGTGCCCCACCCCGAGGCCACGGCCACCGACACCAAGCTGCTCAGCCCGCTCTTCGACGTGGTCGAGGTGATGAACGGCCCCAACGCCTCCACCGCGGTACTGAACGATTGGATGACGTTTCTCTCCCGCGGCTGGGTGAAGGCGGCCACCGGCACGTCAGACTCGCACGAGGCGTTCTCAGCCACCGCCGGTTACGGCCGCACCTGGGTGCACACGGGGGTCGACGCTCCGGCACAGTTCTCTCCGAGCGCGTTCGCCCAGGCGCTGAAGCAGCGAAAGGCGATCGGCAGCTCGGGGCCCTTCGTCACCGTGACCGCGCAGCGACTCGTCAGCGGCACGCCGACCGGGTCGCCGGTGGAGATCGGCGGCACCCTCTCGGTTCCCGCTGGCGCCACGGTACAGCTGACCGTCGACATTCAGGCCCCCGAATGGATGCAGTTCGATCAGCTCGAGCTGTACACGCACGCCCCCGGCCGTGAGGCGGTGAACGGCGAAGCGAACACGGACTGGCCCGAGAGCCGCGTCCTCGAGCGCCGCTCGCTCAACGGCAGCGCCCTGCCCCTCGAGGCGGTGCCAGGGCTCAACGGCTTCGTCGCGCGCCGCGTGCACGTGGTCGAGCGCTTCACCGTCACCCCGGCGGCCGACACCTGGTACGTGGTGATGGTGCGAGGCTCCAGCGCGACGCGCACGCTCTACCCGCTGGCGTTCAGCTCGGTGAGCTGCAGCGGCGGCGTCTGCACGGCCTCGGAGCATCACGTCGAGGCCTTCACCAACCCCATTCTCGTCGATGCCGATGGATCAGGGGCCTACGACACGTTCCCCCTGCGCCCGGGCCAGCCGTTGACCCGCGCCAAGCCCAAGACCGCAGCTGCGCGGAGAGTGCCGACGTTCGCCGAGCTCGAGGCCTTCGTGGCCGCGATGCTGCGGCACGATCACTCCGGGGCGCGCTGAGCTCGGTTACCGCGGCCAACGACGGCGCTGCTTCTTCTGCTTCGCTTCGTCGGCCTTGGCTTCTCCGGGGCGGCGGAGGCGGGGCAGCTCGCCCATCTGCACCGGGCTCATCTCTCCCGCAAGGAGCGCCTTCACCAGCTCGCTCTGCGTCGCCACCGGCGTGTGGAACCAGGTCGCGGCGAAGCCGAGCTCGTCGACCGAGGCCTTCGCGTCACTCCCCGCGACGCCGGGGAGCTTGAGCGCCTGCGCCGCCTCGAGAGCCAGCTCGTTCGCGCCGGGCCGCACCTTCGGGTTGTAGACCTCGACCCCCGACAGCAACTTCAGCGTCTTCACGTATT
>JAEUJT010000330.1 GCA_016793525.1 Archangium sp.
CGATGTGACGGCGATGGCCTCGCTCGATGATTCCCAGCGCCGACGTGAAGTGCGCCGGTTGTCGCAGGTGCCGTCGAAGCCGGTGACGCTGCCGTCGATGCTGCAGCACTCTGTTTCGACGCCGCGCGATGTGGTGCGAAAGTCGATGGAGCAGGCCGGCGCCTCGACGCTCCCTGCAGACGCCGCACATCGGGCTGCTTCGAACGCACCAGCCGTGCGAGCGAGTGGATCCACGCGCCACGCGACGATGCCCTCGCAGGGCGCCGCGGTGTACGCGTCACACGCTGACGGATCCACGCGCCGCGCGACGATGCCTTCGCAGAGCGCCGCGGTGTACGCGTCACACGCTGATGGATCCACGCGCCGCGCGACGATGCCTTCCCAGGGCGCCGCGGTGTACGCGTCGCACGCTGATGGATCCGCGCACGGCGCGACTCCCCCTTCGCTGCGAAGCGCCGTCGCGGTGCATGCGTCGCACGCTGACGGCCCCGCGCATCACTCGACGGCTGGCTCGCAGGACAGCGCTGTGGCGATGCAGTCCGCCCGCGCCAATGGGTCCACGCACCAGGCGGTTCACACGGTGTCTCCGGCCCTCGCGCAGAAGCCCGCGTCGGCGCGCGTCGCGGTGCTCGAAGTCCCCGCTGACGCCCCTGCCCCGGCGGTGTTGGCTGGCGTGATGACTGAGCTCCGTACGGCCATTCGGGGGCGGCCGCTCGACGAACTCACCTCCGCGGTGGGCACGACAAACGCAGAGACGATGCAGGCCCTCTCGATGTTGATGCAGCGCGGTGACGTCGTTCGCCGCGGCCACAAGTACTTCGTCGCCTGAAGGTGAATGACATGGAGCCGCTCAACTACAGCCCGAAGGAAACCGCCGACCTGCTCGGCATCGCGCCAAAAGCGCTGGGCGCCGCGCTGAAGAAAGACACCTACACGCCCGAAGACGTGTGGGAGCTGCGCGGCAAGCTACAGCGTGAGCCGCCCGCGCTGGGGCCCCGCAAGCAGCTGTTCCTCAACTTCAAAGGCGGCACGGGCAAGACGTCGCTGTCGACCAGCTACGCCTGGCGCATGGCGGAGATGGGCTATGGCGTGCTGCTCGTCGACCTCGACTCGCAGGGCCACGCCACCAAGTGCCTCGGCTACGAGGGCGAAGACTTCAAGGCCACGCTGCTCGACGTGCTGGTGAAGAAGGCGCCCATCTCGCAGGTGATTCAGAAGACGCAGCTGCCGAACCTCGACTTCGTGCCGTCGAACCTGACGATGTCGACCGTCGACCTGGCGCTGATGCCGATGGCCGGCCGCGAATTCAAGCTGCGCAACGCGTTGAAAGAGGTCGAGGCGCACTACGACTTCATCATCTTCGACGCGCCGCCGTCGTTCGGGTTGCTCAACCTCAACGCGCTGATGGCCGCCGACGACCTGCTCGTGCCGGTGCTCGCCGACTTTCTCTCTTTCCACGGGTTGAAGCTGCTCTTCGAAACGGTGCAGAGCCTCGAAGACGACCTGGGGCATGTGCTCGACCACGTCTTCATCGTGGTGAATTCGTTCAACGCCACCTTCAAGCTGTCGAAAGAGGCCCTCGAGGCGCTCAAGCAGCACTACCCCGAGTTCCTCATGCCGCAGGTGGTGCGCCAGTGCACCCGCTTCGCCCAGGCGTCGAGCGAGGGCATGCCGATTTTCCGCTTCGACCGCGACTCCAAGGGCGCACACGACGTGCAAGCCCTCGTCGCCGAAGTGATGAGCCGCCTCGCCGAAAAGAAACCCGCAGTCCACGCCAAGTCCGCCTGAGAGCGACGAGGAGCCTCCGATGAAAAAAGCCTTCGATGCCAATGTGTCGCGCGCCAAGCCGAGAGTTCGCTTGGGGTCCATGCTGTCGAGCGGGAGCGACGCGCCTGAGGTCTCCGCCGTGTCGGTCGAGGCCATCGCCGAGCAGGTGGTGCGCGAGCACGACAGCCACCACGTCGCGCCCGACCTGAGCTCTGCCTTCCGCAGCCGCCAAGCCGCGCGCAGTGAGCGCCCCTCGGCCGCCGAAGCGCTGCAACACGCGATGGAGACGCCCATGGCCTCCGCCACCTCGATGGATTCGTTCCAGGCCTCGGCGCACGTCGAGCCGGTGACGAACCACGTCGCCGTGACACACGTGGCCGTCGTCGAAGCGCCTCCGCTGGCTCCGCAGCCCCAGGCTCACGCTGAAGCACCCGAGACCATCACCGAGGTGCAATCGCCGCCCGCACCCGAGCTCGAGCCGCACGAGCGCCGTGAGCGCCTGCGCGACCGCCTCCGCGCGGTGCGTGAGAACCCGCGCCCGGAGCCGCTGCCCGAGACCGTCGCCGAAGCCGGCGTGCTCGCCGTGGAGCGCATCTCCGCATTGCAGAGCGAGCTGACCAAGGCCCGCGCGATGAACCTGGCGCTGACGCAAGACCTCGAGGGCACTCGCCGCCAGGCCGAGCGCGCCACCGAAGAGGCCCGCCTGCGCATGGACGAAGCGCGCCGCCTCGCCCACGAGATGGAGGGCCGCGTGACGCTGCTGAGCGACCTCGAAGGCGAGCTTCACGCGCTGGAGGCCGAGCGCAACGAGGCGCTGCTGGCGCTCCAAGAATCGCGTCAGTCGCTCGACGCGCGC
>JAEUJT010000382.1 GCA_016793525.1 Archangium sp.
GCGAATTGGCGTGGGTGTCGAGCAGCCAGAAGGCGCGCCAGGCCAAGTCGAAGAGCCGCCTCGCGAAGTACGACGAGATGCGCGAGCAGTACGAGCGCGACAAGAAGAAAGAAGGCACCGGTGAGATCTTCATCCCCCCCGGCCCCGACCTCGGCGGCCTGGTCATCGAGGCGAAGAACATCCGCAAGGCCTACGGCGAGCGCCTGCTCATCGACGACCTGAGCTTCAAGCTGCCACCCAACGGCATCGTCGGCGTCATCGGCCCCAACGGCGCCGGCAAAACCACGCTGTTCAAGATGATGTTGGGCCTCGAGAAGCCCGACGCTGGCGAATTCAAGGTCGGCGAGACAGTGAAGCCCGCGTACGTCGACCAGTCGCGCGAGGCGCTCCAGGGTGATCAGTCAGTGTGGGAAGAAGTGGCCCACGGCCTCGACCAAATCGACCTCGGCGGCCGAATCGTCGCGTCGCGCGCGTACCTGAGCTGGTTCGCGTTTAAGGGAGCGGATCAGCAGAAGCGGGTGAAAGACCTGTCGGGCGGTGAGCGCAACCGCGTGCACCTGGCGAAGCTGCTCAAGTCGGGCGGCAACCTGCTGCTCCTCGACGAGCCCACCAACGACCTCGATGTCGAGACGTTGCGGAGCTTGGAAGAAGGCCTCGAATCGTTCGCCGGTTGCGCGGTCATCATCAGCCACGACCGCTGGTTTCTCGACCGCGTCGCCACCCACGTGCTCGCCTTCGAAGGCGACTCGAAGGTGGTGTGGTTCGAGGGCAACTTCCAGGACTACGAAGAAGACAAAAAGAAGCGCCTCGGCGCCGACGCGCTGGTGCCGAAGCGCATCAAATACAAGACGTTGACGCGGCAATAACGGCGCGCTACCTGCCCACCGCCATGAGCGCTTCCGTTCAAAATGCTGGCCGCATCACCCAGATTCTCGGTCCCGTCGTCGACGTCGAGTTCCCGCCCGGAGGCCTGCCGGAGGTGTACTCCGCGCTGAAGGTGTCGAACCCGGCCATCTCGGGCTCCGCCGACAACCTCACCATCGAAGTCGCGCAGCACCTCGGTGAGAACACCGTGCGCTGCATCGCGATGGACACGACCGACGGCCTCGCCCGCGGCATGGCGGTGAAGAACACCGGCGCGCCGATTCAGGTGCCCATCGGCAAGGGCACGCTCGGCCGCATTCTCAACGTCATCGGCGAGCCCGTCGACGAGCTCGGCACCGTGCGCGCGACGCGGTCGATGCCGATTCACCGCCGCCCGCCGCTCTTCACCGAGCAGAGCAACAAGATCGAAGCGTTCGAGACCGGCATCAAGGTCATCGACCTCCTCTGCCCCTTCACCCGCGGCGGTAAAATCGGCCTGTTCGGCGGCGCCGGCGTCGGCAAGACGGTTCTGCTGCAAGAGCTCATTCGCAACGCCGCCATCGAAAAGGGCGGCTTCTCGGTGTTCGCCGGCGTCGGCGAGCGCACCCGCGAAGGCAACGACCTCTGGAACGAGTTCCAAGAGGCCGACGTGATCGCCTGCGTCAAAGACGAGAAGGGTCACATCAAGAAAGACGCGAAGGGCCTGCCCACGCTCATCGACGAGAAGTCGCAGTGCGTGCTGGTGTACGGCCAGATGAACGAGCCGCCCGGCGCCCGCGCCCGCGTCGCGCTCTCCGCGCTCACCGTCGCCGAATACTTCCGCGACGAAGAAGGCCGCGACGTGTTGCTCTTCGTCGACAACGTGTTTCGCTTCACCCAGGCTGGCTCTGAAGTGTCGGCGCTCCTCGGGCGCATCCCCTCGGCCGTCGGTTACCAGCCCACGCTGGCCACCGAGATGGGCGACTTGCAGGAGCGCATCACCTCGACCCAGAAGGGCTCCATCACCTCGGTGCAGGCCGTGTACGTGCCCGCCGACGACTTGACCGACCCGGCGCCCGCGACGACGTTCGCCCACTTGGACGGCACCATCGTGCTCTCCCGCGCGCTGACCGAAATCGGCATCTACCCCGCCGTCGATCCGCTCGACTCCACGTCGCGCATCTTGGATCCTCAGGTCGTCGGGCAAGACCACTACACCGTCGCCCGCCGAGTGCAGGCCACGCTGCAGCGCTACAAAGAGCTGCAAGACATCATCGCCATTCTCGGCATGGACGAGCTCTCTGAAGACGACAAGCTCGTGGTCGCGCGCGCCCGCAAGATCCAGCGCTTCCTCTCGCAGCCGTTCAACGTGGCGAAGGTCTTCACTGGCGCCGACGGCAAGGTCGTCTCCATCGCCGACACCGTGCGCGGCTTCAAAGAGATCGTCGACGGCAAACACGACGACCTCCCCGAGCAGGCGTTCTACATGGTCGGCGGCATCGAAGAAGTCATCGAGAAGGCCAAGCGCCTCGCTGGCGGGTAACCGGGAAGCGCCATGGCCAAGCTCAACGTCGAGATCGTCACGCCCGAGCGCCGGTTGGCGCAATCGTCAGCTGACGAGGTCATCGCGCCGGGCGCCGATGGGCTCTTCGGCGTGCGGCCGGGCCACACCCCGTACCTCGCGGCGCTCCAGCCGGGCCCGCTCACGCTGCGCGACGGCGCTGCCACCACCATCTACTTCGTGGCCGGTGGCTTCGTCGAAGCGGGGCCGCAGCTGGTGCGCGTGCTCGCCGACTCGGCTGAGCTCCAGAAAGACATCGACGTCGAGGCCGCGAAGAAGCGCCTCGCCGAGGCCGAAGCCGCGGTGAAGTCGCTGCCACTCAACGACCCGAAGCTCGTCGAGCAGAACAGCCGCATCGCCATCGAGAAGAAGCGCCTCGAGCTGGCGAAGAGCTGAAGCTCCGTCGCGCAGCTATACGTAGACCAGCCGCTGGAGCCGCCGCGCGTGGTACCCCACCTTGCGCGCGATGCCGGCCAGCGAGCTGTTGCTCTCGTCGACCCGCAGCGTGAGGCGCGGCAGCGATGACAGCAGGAACCGTGAGATCTGCCCCAAGCACAGCGACGCGTGCCCTTTGTGGCGCTCGTCGGGCACCGTGTAGAGCCCTTCGATTTCGGCGCCGAACGACGAGCGGGTGCCGATGTCGAGCTTGAACAGCAGCCGGCCCTTCTCCTCGAGCACGTAGGTGCGCTTGGTCTTCACCCGCTGCCGCACCCGCGCGGGAAAGCCCTCGGGGTCTTCGGCCAGCGCGTTTCTCGAGAGCGTCTCCTGCACACACCCGGCGGCCAACGGCACCAGCTGCTCGACGTCGGCCTCGGTCGCCAACCGCAGGAGCGGGTTCGTCAGCGGCCCCAGGTCGTCAGGAGACACCGCGAACAGCTGTTGGGTCTTCGAGAACTTCACCGTCGCGCCGAGCTGCTGCACCAACACATCGACCAGCGCTTTCTCTCCGAGCGACGCCTTGAGTGCCACCGAGGCCGACAGCTTGGCCGCAATCTCGCCGATGGCGCTCGACGGACCTGCGCTGGGAATGACCAGGCCACCTTCGCCACCGACGAAGACGGCCGCGGTGAGGTCTCCATCGACGAAGCGACCGTGAAAGGCGAAGGGCGCACGGTCTGGGCCGCACACCACGCCGAACTCGTCGACGAGACCCAGCAGGTAGAGGTTGTGAACCGGGTCTTTGGCCAGCAGCGTCTTGAGTGCTTCAACGTGGCTGGGGCCCAGGAGCTCGATGACGGCCATACGGCGGACGCGCAGCTTACCGTCGTGGCGCGCGGGGCGCGGGCCGAAAAGACGGGTTTGCCTTGTTCAGACCCTGGCCAGTGGACTACGGCGGCCCAGTGAAGGTTTTTCTTATTCGGCATGGCGACGCTGAAGCCGATGCGCCCGAAGGCCTCGACGACGACTCGCGGGCCCTCACGGCGCGCGCGCGGCACGCCCTGCCGGGGCACTTCGCCGCCCTGGCGAGCCACTTCGGGGCCATCGACCTCATCTTCACCAGCCCCCTGGTGCGGGCCGTGCAAACCTCCACCCTGCTCAGTCACGCGCTCTCCTACGAAGGCCCGCTGCGCGCGCAGAAGAACCTCTTCCCCGACGGCCCGGTGGGCGCCATCGAAGCGCTCCTGGCCCAACACGCCGGCAAGACGGTGGTGCTCGTGGGCCACCAGCCCTCGATGGGCGCGACGGCGGCGCATTTCCTCGGGTACGCGGCGTTCCCCAAGCCGGTCGCTCCGGGCACCGTCATCGGCATCGAACGGCCCGACGACGCGCCGACCCCGGCCAAGCTGCTCTGCTACGCCGCTCCCGGCCAGCCGATTCTCAGCACCCTGTAGAGGCTCCCGTGGCGCTCGACGACTCCGCTTACGAGGCCCAGGTGAAGCTCGCCTTCAAGGCCCTGGTGACCGCGGCCGACGCGGCCGACCCCGACGCCCTCGAGGCCGACGCCACCGGAGACATGATCACCATCACCGCCACCAAGACGGGCGAGAAGGTCATCGTCAACACCCAGCGTGCGGTGCACCAGGTGTGGGTCGCCGGCAAAGGCGCGGGCGTGCACTTTTCCCTCTCCGCCGATGGCCGCTGGCTCGACGACAAGGGCAAGGGCCTCGAGCTGCTGGCGTGGGTCGACGAGTGCGTCGCCGCCGCGACGGGGCAGCACCTGCCGTTCGGCGCCAAGCCGTCAGGCCGCTGAAACTTTTTCGCGGCTCCCGGGTTTGACCCGGCATGCGGACCTGGATGCTCCTTGGGGTGATGTGTGCGTGTGGTACCTCGTCGACCGAGGGAGACGCGGGCGTCCCCCAAGACGCAGGTCCCCCAGGCGACGCGGGCTCCATCGACGACGGAGGGACACCTCCCGACGCCGGGAATCCCTGGGGGCCCGTGGAGCAGGCCGTGCGCGCGGCGTCGGCCGATGCGGGCGTACCTGACCTGGCGCTCTACGTCTTCGATGCGAACGACCGAGCGGTGTATCGGCTCGAGCTCGGCTCGTTTCGCTCGAGCGACACCATCGCCGTGGCCAGCTCGTCGAAGTGGATCTCGACCATGGTCATCTTCGACGTCATTCGCCGCGGTCAGCTCTCGCTCGACTCCACCACTGGTCAGGTCCTCGGGTGGACCGGGCCGCAGAGCGCCATCACGCTGCGCCATCTGCTGAGCTTCACCTCGGGCCTCGAGTCAGAAGCGGCGTGCACGTTGAACCCGCTCACCACGCTCGCGGCCTGCGTCGACACCATCAGCGCCGCGCCGTTGGTCGCTGATGCTGGCACGCGCTTCGACTACGGCTCGACGCACCTCCACGTCGCCGGGCGAATGGCCGAGGTGGCTTCGGGGAAAAGCTGGGACACGCTCTTCGGCGAGGTGTTGCGTACGCCGCTGCAGCTCGCGCCGACGACCACGTATTACGCGCTGCCGAACCAGCAGTTGGGTCAACAGAACCCGCTCCTCGCGGGTGGCCTGCGGGTGACGCCCGACGACTACGCGAAGCTGCTGGCGATGGAATTCCACAAGGGCCGCGGGCAGGTCGGCACGCCGGCGCTGTTCGACGAGCAGGCCAAGACGCCCTTCCCCAACGCCATCATCGGCAAGTCGCCCATGCCGGCGCGCACCTACGACATTCGTTACGGGCTCGGCGCCTGGGTGGAGTGCGACACACCGGCGACGGGCTGCGCGGTGGTCAGCTCTCCGGGCGCGTTCGGCTTCACCCCGTGGGTCGACCGCGAGCACGGCTACTACGCGATGGTGGCGATGCAGGTGTCGCGCGCGAACAACGGGGTGGTGAATTTCTCCGTCGAGCTCGAGCAGCAGGTGCAGCCGCGCATCGTCGAGGCCATGCGCTGACCGCGGAAACTGTGCCGTGATTTCACCCGGTGCGTGCTCAGGTGCGCGCCCATGGCCCCACCTCTCCCGTTCCGCCGCTTCACGCACCCCGACGGCCGCGTGTGGGAAATTCGCCAAAACGGCAAAGTCCTCGAGCTGCGCATCGGCACCGACGGCGACACCGTAGAGCGCCGCCGCCCCTTCGACGCGCCGGTGTTCGCCGCCGCCGAGCTCGACGTGCAGGTTCGCGAGCAGCTGGCCGAGGGCTTCTCTGAGCACACGCCACCGGGGTGGACCAGCCGGCTCAACGAGCTCATCGCGGTGTGGGAAGCCGACGACCCGGGCTTCGACGTCGACGTGCTCCGCGGGCAGGTGCTGGCCCACGGAGACGAAGCGGCGAAGGCAGCCATCGACCACCTGGCTTGGCTCGAAGAAGGCCAGCCGCGCGACCCCGCCACCGCGCACGCCTGGTTCGTGGCGAACGCCGAAACGGCCCTGGGCGCGCTGGTGCTGGCGCTGCGGTACCCCGACCCGCGAGTGCTCGAGAACGTCGATTCCGTGCTGGCCGAGCTCAAGCGGCCCGAGGTGATCGAAGGTTTGCTGAGCGTCGTCGAGCACCCTCCGGCGGAGTCGCGCCCCTCGCACATGCCGCTGGTCGCGCTCAAGGCGCTGGGCAAGCCCGACTCCGACACCGCGCTGCGCCTCATTCATGCGCTCGACCACGACGACGACCGGTCCCGCGTCGTCGCTGCGCAGCTGCTGGCGGAGTTCTCCGATGACGACGGGTTCTTCGCCGCGCTGTGGGAACGCCGGGCCGCCGCGCGCGAGGTCGATGGCTTGTGCTGGGCGATGCTCCGCGCCGCCGAGGTGCGCCGCGACGCCGAGCTGCGCGACTTCTTGCGGTGGATGCAAAAGAGCCCCCGCTTCCGTGACAACGGCTACCCCGAGCGGCTCGGCGACGCGCTGGCCCGCCTCAAGAACCGCTGAACGACTCACTTTCGGGGCCGCGGGCTGGAGCAATGGGCGGCACCATCTTGCAAGGGCCGTGGTCGTCGCCGAAGCGACGAGGCGCTTCAACCATCGATGAGCTGGTGCGCGTAAGCCGGCACGACACGCGCGGCGGGCACAACGTCTGCCCGCGGAAAAAAGGAGTCACCTGTCCACGTCGGTGCGCGGCCAACGGAAGTCGGCGCGCTCGGCGGCGGTGAAGGGATCACTCGCTTCCGAATACCCGACGCTCCACAGCGTCAGCGGCTCGGGCGCGGCGATGGGGCAGTGAAAGTTCCGCTGGAGGGTGAGTCCGGCGTTCATCACCTCGAGGTCGAGCTCACCGCGCGCGACGGCCGTGATGGCCGCCACCAGCATTCGCACCATGTGGCGCGCGAAGCCCTCACCGACGAAGCGCAGCGTTACCGTGGAGCCTTCGTTCAGCACCTCGACTGAGGTCACCGTGCGCAACTGCTCCGCGCTGGTCTTGAAGTGAAAGACCTTGAAGTTGCGCGTGCCGGGAATCAGCGCCGCGGCGCTCCGGAGCCGCTCGAGGTCTCCTGCGTTCTCGCGCGACACGACGTACCGGTACTCCTTGGCCTCAGCGCTCCACGCGGCGTGGAAGCCCGGCGCTCGCTCACGGGCCAGGTGAATGCCGAGGTCTGGCGGCAGAAACGCGTTCAGCCTTGCCGGGAGCGAATCGACCTCCACCTCTCGCGACACGCGGCCGCTGAGCACCTGCATGCGCGCGCTGACGCCCTTGTCGGTGCGACCCGCCACCACCGGGTTGCGCGACAGCCCCGCACGAGCGAACGCCCGCAGCAGCTCGCCTTGTACGGTGCGGAGGTCGCCCTGACGTTGGTACCCGTGGAACCCCGCTCCGCGGTACCAGCACCAGAGCGCGACGATGCGAAACGGGCCCGACATCACCCCATGGAGATGCGGCTGCGCTTGCTCGTCTGCCCAGACAGCGGCGCGATCTCGGCGCGGCCACCGCCGGCGTCTTGCGCCATTTTCATCGCCGCCGTGGCGTCGCGCACCAGCGCCCCGAAGCTCACCTGCAGCGTCGGCGTCAGCTTTGGGTCATAGCTGGCGATTCCGATCGACGCCGTGCCCCCAGGGAAGGTGGCGATCTGCGCGAGCCGCTTGAGCGCGCGGTCTGCCACCGTCACCGAGCCCTGGCGTGGGGTGTGCGGCAAGAAGACGAGGTACTTGTCTTCGCCGAACGACACCGCCACGTCGATGTCGCGGATCAGCTTGCCCAGCGCCGGCAGCACCTCGGCGCGAATCGCAGCGCGGCGCGCTTCGGGATCTGGCTGGCTCATCAGAAACGAGTCGAGCTTGTCGAAGCCGAGAATCATCAGCGCCAGCGGGTACTGGTACCGCTTGCTGCGCTTCACCTCGACCAGCATGAACTTCTTGAAGAAGGCCTCGTCGCCCACGTTGAGGCCGGCCAGTGGAGGCGGCGGCGCGGCGGGCTTCGGCTCGGGCGGCGGAGGCGTCGGCGCGGCCTTGAGCTGCTCTACGTCGGCCTCGAGCTGCACGATGCGCGTCTTCAACTCGCGCACCTTCAGCACCGTGCGCACCGCAGCCACCACCGCGGCCTTCTTCAGCGGGCCGACCAACAGCGAATCAGCGCCGTGCTGCCACGCGCGATCGGCCGCGTGTTCTTCTTCGGGCGGGTAGACCAACACCACGCCGGTGGGCACGCCAAGCCGCCGAATCTGCGCGCACAGCGCCTCACCGTCGAACGAGCTCGAGACCGCGGCCACCACCACGTCGGGCGGGCGCGCGCGTACGAGCTGCACGGCCTCGTCGAGGAAATGCGCGAACTGCACCTCGGCAAGCCCGTCGAGGAACTTGCGCAACGCCGCCGAAATGGGCGCCGACGGCTCGGCGACGAGCACGCGCGTCGTACTCACACCTCGAGCACTTCCTTCTCTTTCTTCACGACCAGCTCGTCGATGCCGGAGATGCCCGCGTCGGTCTCTTTCTGCGTCTTCTCTTGGGCCCGCTTGCTGTCGTCTTCGGTGATGTCTTTGTCTTTCAGCAGCGTCTTGAGCTTCTCGTTCGCGTCGCGGCGCTCGTTGCGCACCGCCACCTTGTGCTCTTCGCCGACGGTCTTCACCTGCTTGGCGATCTCCTTGCGGCGCTGCTCGGTCATCATCGGCACCGGCAGGCGAATGATCTCACCGTCGTTCTGGGGCGTGAGGCCCAGGTTCGCCTCGTGAATCGCCTTCTCGATGTCCTTCAGAATCGATTTGTCCCACGGCTTCACCGTGAGCATGCGCGGCTCGGGGGCGGCGACGGCGGCGGTCTGGGCAAGCGGCGTCGGCGTGCCGTAGTAGTTCACCCGCACACCGTCGAGCATCGCCGTGTTGGCGCGCCCGGTGCGGATCTTCGACAAGCTCACCTTGAGCGCCTCGACCGTCTTCTTGATGTTTTCGGTCAGCTGCTTCACCACGTCGTCATGTGCGGCCATCGCGCGCGTTCCTTTCGATTCGGGCAAACACTGTTTTTCAGGCGAACACTGTTTCGCCGGCACCCACCACCGTCCCGATGTCGCCGGGGTTCAGCACCGCGTGGGTGATGTTGCCATGCTTCGTCATGTCGAACACCACGATGGGCAGCTTGTTGTCCATGCACAGCGAAATGGCCGTGGAGTCCATCACGTTGAGGTTGTTCTTCAGCACGTCGAGGTAGGTCAACGTGCGGTAACGCTTGGCGGCCGGGTGCTTCTTCGGGTCGGCGTCGTACACGCCGTCGACCTTGGTGGCCTTGAGAATGACCTCGGCGTTGATCTCCATCGCGCGCAGCGAGGCGGCCGTGTCGGTGGTGAAATACGGGTTGCCGGTGCCGGCGGCGAAGATGACCACCCGACCCTTTTCGAGGTGGCGCACCGCGCGGCGGCGAATGTAGGGCTCGGCGATCTGCTCCATTTTGATGGCGGAGAGCACACGCGTCGTCGCCCCCACCTTCTCGAGCGCGTCTTGGAGCGCCAGCGAGTTGATGCACGTCGCGAGCATGCCCATGTAGTCGGCGCTCGCGCGGTCCATACCCGCGGTGGCGCCCTTCACGCCGCGAAAGATGTTGCCGCCGCCGATGACGATGGCGACTTCGATTTTCGCGTTGCGCAGCTCGAGCACTTCACGCGCGATGCTGGTCAGCGTCTCGAGGGAGATGCCGTACTTCTCTTCGCCCATCAGCGCTTCACCCGACAGCTTCAGCAGAATGCGCTTGTAGCCACCCGTCTTTGGCGCCGCAGTCATGGGGGAAACGAACGGCTGTACATCCAACGACGCCGCCACGCTAGGGCAGAAAACGACGAAGGCACGGCGCTCCACCTGGGAGACACCGTGCCCTCGAGCCCTGTGCGGGGTGCAGCCGTTACGCTTGGCCCAACGTCTTGGCGACTTCGGACGCGAGGTCTTCTTTCTTCTTCTCGATGCCTTCGCCCACTTCGACCCGGGAGACGCGGCCGAGCTTGAGCTCTGCGCCGACCGCTTTGCCGCACTCGGCGATGAGGTCGCGAACCTTCTTCTTGTCGTCTTTGATCGACACTTGATCGAACAGGCAGTTGTTCTCGAAGAACTTGGCCAGCTTGCCTTCGATGATCATCGGCCAGCGCTCTTCGGGGGGCGTCTTCTTGTTCGGGTTGCGAATCTCGCCTGGCGCCGGAGGAGGCGGGTTGCGAATCTCCTCGCGGTAGATTTCTTTCTCCCTGGCGATGATGTCGGCCGGCACGTCTTCGCGCGTCGCCCAGCGGGGGTTCATCGCCGCCGACTGCATGGCGAGCTCCTTCGTGAGCGCCTTCACCTCGGGCTTGTCGGAGCCGAGCAGCTCCACCAGCGACGCCACGCGGTTGTTGGCGTGCAGGTAGCCGCCCACCACGCCCTGGGTGGAAAACCGGGCGAAGCGGCGCACGGTGATGTTCTCACCGATGGTCGCCACCTTCTCGGTGATGACGTCTTTCACCTTCTTGCCGTCGGTCCACGCCTGCTCGAGCAGGTTGTCGACGTCGGTCGGCGCGTGCCGCGAGATGTGC
>JAEUJT010000383.1 GCA_016793525.1 Archangium sp.
GTCGCTCGCCATGAGCAGCGGGGTGGGCCTGATTTTCGGTATTTACCCGGCGGCGCGGGCGGCGAAGCTCGACCCGGTCGATGCCATGCGGGCGGAATGATTCCCTCCACGACGGTTGCGTCGGAGAGGGGTTTCAAGGCAAGAACACGCCGCTGAAGGGCCGCCGTCGTCCTGCCTGTGGGAACCCCATGAAAACGATTTCTACGCTCCTCGCGGTCGCGGCGCTGCTCACCGCCTGCGGCCAGCCGCAACCGACGTGCAGCGCGCGCAACTGTGCGACCGGGTGCTGCGATTCCACAGGCGTGTGCCTCTCGGGCAGCGCGGTGGCTGCGTGCGGCAGCAACGGGCAGAGCTGCGACGTGTGCGTCGGCTCCCAGGTATGCAATCAAGGTGTCTGCCAGCTCCCCAACGGAGGCGGCATGGGCGGCGGGGGGGGCGGCGGTGGGACCATCGACGCAGGGCCTCCGCAGCTGCGGTGTCAGGCTGGCTTCACCGCGTGTTTCGGCTCGTGCGCCGACACCACGAATGACACCACCAACTGCGGCGGGTGCAACACCCGATGCGCGTCGAACCAGAGCTGCGTCGCCGGCGTCTGCGCGACCATCGACTGCACCATCAACGGCTGCCCCGACAACTCGTTCTGCGACACGGCGAGCAAGCAGTGCCGCGCCGGGTGCGCCACCACGAACGATTGCCCCGCGCAGGCGGCGTGCTCCAACGGCCGGTGCGTGTGTGATCGCGACTTCACCCTGTGCGGAACCCGCTGCGAGCCGAACGACAGCATCTCGGCGTGCGGCGCCACCTGCGCGCGCTGCGACGGGTTGGCCAACGCGGTCGGCGTCTGCACCCGCGGCACCTGCGACTTCACCTGCAACAGCGGCACGCACCGCTGCGGCGGAGAGTGAAAGCTCAACGTCGACCCCGAGGCCTGCGGCACCAGCTGCACGCCGTGCACCGCGCCGCCGAACGGCGTCTCCACCTGTGACGGCACCACCTGCTCGTTTTCGTGCAAGGCCGGCTTCCACAGGTGCGGCAACGCCTGCGTATCGAACACCGACGTCGCGACGTGTGGCACCACCTCGTGCGGCCCGGCGTGCCCGACGCCGACGAACGGCGTCGCGACGTGCAACGGCACCACCTGCGGAGCCACCTGCAACACCGGCTTCCACGCCTGCGGCAGCCAGTGCCTGCCCGACAACGACGTGAACTCGTGCGGTTCTCGCTGCACGGCGTGCCCGGCTTCTGGATCGGCGCAAGGCGTCTGCCTCCCCTCCGGAGGGACGTTCGCGTGCGGCGTGCAATGCAGCCCGGGGTCGCACTCCTGCACGGTGGGCGGGGTCACGAGCTGCGAGTCTGATCTGAGCACCTCGACCTGCGGCCCGATCAACTGCTCCCCGTGCCCGACGCCGTCGAACGGCACCGCGACCTGCGATGGCCAGGCGTGCGGCGCGGCCTGCAACGCTGGCTTCCACGCGTGCGGTACGACCTGCGCGTCGAACACCTCGGCTCAAGCGTGCGGCGCCAGCTGTACGCCGTGCCCGGCCGGGCCCGCCAACTCCTCGCCCGCGTGCGGCGACGGCGGGGTGTGCGGCTTCACCTGCAACTCCGGGTTTGCGCAGTGCGGCGGGGCGTGTGTCACCCAGTCGGTCACCTCATGCGGCCAGTCGTGCACGACGTGCCCGACCCCGGCGAATGGAAGCCCGCTCTGCAACGCCTCGGGCCAGTGCGATGTGAGCTGCAACGCCGGCTTCCAGAAGTGCGGCACGCAGTGCGTCGCGCTCGACGATCTCGACAACTGCGGCAGCTGCAACACCGTGTGCCCGCCGGGCCCCGGCAACGCCGTGCGCACCTGCACTGGCTCGGGCTCGGTCTACACCTGCAGCTGGAACTGCGCCGCGGGCTCGAACCGCTGCCCTCCGACTGGCTCGTCATCGGTCTGCGCGCCGCCTGACTACAACCTTGCGTGCGGTTCCACGTGCTCGCAGTGCTCGACCACCAACGCCCATGAGCGCGGGGTGTGCAACGGCACCGCCTGCGCGCCCCCCAGCTGCATCACCCAGTGCAACGGGCTCTGCGTCAGCACCCAGACGAACTCGGCGCACTGCGGCGTGTGCAACAACGCCTGCGGGGGCGGTCAGGCGTGTAGCCAAGGCGAGTGCCGCACCACCTGCGCTTCGGGCATCGGCTTTGCCAACGTCGTGCCGGTGACGACGATGAGCGTCACGAGCGCGGCATCGATCTTGGTGCTCGACGTGTCGGGTGACGGGTTGCTCGACCTGGTGTCGTTCGACTCGAGCACCTTGCGGGTGCGGCTCGGCGTGAGCGGCTCCGCGAGCGGCTTCTTCTCGGCGACGCCGAGCTCGTATTCGATGTTCATCACCCCGACGGGCTTCACCGCGGGTGACCTCACCGGCGATGGTCGACCGGAGATCGTCGCCTGGAGCAGCAGCACCCTGGCGGTGATGCGCAATGACGGCTCGGGCGGGTTCACCTCGTACACGTCGACCCCGTCGAGCGGCGCCTTCGCCACGACGCTCATCATCACCGGGGCGGCCATCGGCGAGTTCTCCGGAGCGGCGCCGAACGACGTGGTCGTCACCTTCTCCACTGCGGCGACGGCGCAGAGCGCGGCCGTGATCGCGGGCAACGGCGCGTCCTCCGGAACGCCGATCGCGTCGACGGGCGCCCTGGCCGGGTTCGGCATTGGCAACATCGTGGGCGTTCGCTCGACGAACGTGAACGGCGACGGCGCCACAGACGTGGTGCTGCTCGCCGGAACCAACACGGTGTTGGTGTACCTGGGTACCGGTACGGCGCCCGCCTTCTCGGCCGCGCAGACGGCGTCGGCGCTGCTCGGCACCTCGGAGGCCTTCCAGAACGGAGTCTTCGAAGTCGCCGATGTCACGGCCGACGCGATTCCCGACGTGATCGTGCCGCTGAGCGCCTCCAACGTGCGCATCTATTCGCTGAGTGCGACGCCGGCGATCAGCTCCGCGGCGCTGCTGACCACGGTCTCGCGCGCGAACTCCATCGCCGTGGCCGACATCGACGGTGATGGGCGTCGTGACGTGGTGACCGACTCGACGAACATCACCGTGTTCCGATCGCAGAGCGGCGCGGTGCCGTTCGCGGCGGGCGCGGCGCTGCCGGTCTCCCTCGGCGGCAGCTCGTCGTTGCCGTATCGGTTCGCGGTGGCCGATCTCACCAGCGACGCGCGCCCGGAGCTGATCTTCCCGGCGGGCTCGTCGACCAGCATGGTGACGCTGCTCAACAATGGCAGCGGTGGGTTCAATGCCGTCGCCGGCGCGTCGACAGCGAACGCCTCGGCGATCGTCACCGGTGACATCAACGGCGACGGCTTCACCGACGTCGTCGCATCGCCGACAGGTTTCAGCGGCACCTCCACCGCGGAGATCTGGCTCGCCGTCGATGGCGGCACGTTCACCGCAGGCGCCACGGTGGTCATCGCCGGAGAAGCCATCGCGCTGGCCCGCCTCGACGCCGACAGCCGCGCTGATCTCATCACCGTCAACACGGTGGTGCTCGACGGCGGCTCGCTGCCGACGGGCTCACCAAACGCGCGCCTGAGCAACACCACGACGACGGGCGGCACCACCACGGGCCTGCTCGAGATATTCGCCAACGGCCAGTGGGGCTCGGTGTGCGACGACAACATGGCCGGCAACGCGTTGATCGTGGCGTGCCGGAGCGTCGGGCTCGGGGCGCCGGTTCGTCTGGTGAGCGGCTTCAGCAGCACCGGGCCGATCCAGCTCGACGGCTTCTCCTGTACGGGCTCGGAGGCCGATCTGCTTCTCTGCACCAACCCAGGCATCGGGTCGCACGACTGCAGCCACAGCGAAGACGTCGGGCTCGAATGTTCGACCTCGGGCCCGGGCGGCGGTCAGGCCCCGGTGATCGAGGTGCGCTTCGGCACGACCGGAGGCACCTTCGGAGCGCCGACGCAGCTCATTCCCAGCGGGACGCCGCGCTTCATCACCACCGCCGATCTCGACAGCGATGGCGACAACGACCTCATCGTAGTCACCAGCGCGGGCGCGGAGTGGTTCATCAACAGCGGCACCGGCACGTTCTCTCCGCGGCGCGTCATCGCCGTCGGCACCTGGAACTCGGCCGCCGTCGGCGATGTGAACAATGACGGCCGACGCGACGTGCTGCTGGCGAACACCACCTCGTCGTTCGGCGGCAGCGTGCAGGCGCACACCAACCTCGGAGCCGGCTTCGCGCCGCTCACCGCGGTCTCACTTACCTCCAGCACCTGGACCGGGTACCGAATCGCGGTGGGCGACTTCAACAATGACAGCAAGCTCGACTACGTGGTGGGCACCAACGTCTACCGGGGCGACGGCATCGGCGGGTTCACGCTCGCGGGCAGCATCAGTGCGACCGCGGCGAGCCGGGTGAGCCAGGTGTTCGCTGACTTCGATTCAGACAGCCCGATCGACCTGGTGTCGGTCGGCACGAGCCTGGCGGAGTGGGCGACGGTGCGCGGCGACTTCTCGCTGGCGGCGGGGTTCGTGACCACGGTGCCGCTGTTTTCGACCGGGTTGTTTCCCGCGGCCATTGCTCCGGCTCGGCTCAACGCCGACGCCAGACCCGACGTGGTGGTGCTCCAGGGCGTCGTGGGGAACCGCCA
This sequence comes from Archangium sp., assembly GCA_016793525.1. The sequence goes on from JAEUJT010000383.1 coordinate 4,655, forward strand.
GATCATCGGGGTTCCTGGCACCTGCCGCTGACGCGGGTTCAGTTGCCAGCACGGAGCAAGCGTGGTTAAGCAAGGGCCCCCCACCAGTCCTCCAGCAGAATTTCTCTCTGGGGTAAGGCGGGCACGAAAGGCAGTCCCATGAAAGCCGATGTCCACCCGGTGTACCCGCCCTCGCGTATTCAGTGTGCGTGCGGCAGCAGCATCGAGACCCGCTCCACCCGCGGCTCGTTCCACGTCGAAGTCTGCTCGAACTGCCACCCGTTTTTCACCGGCAAGTACAAGCTGATGGACACGCAGGGGCGCGTCGATCGCTTCCGCAAGAAGTACGAGAACACCGGCAAGGGCGCGGCCAAAGCCCCGGCCGCGAAGTAGTCGCGAATGAGCGGCGCCACGAAGCCCTACATCGGCGGGCAGGCGGTCATCGAAGGCGTGATGATGCGTTCGCCGCAGAGCTTCGTGGTCGCCGTGCGTACGCCTGAAGGCAAGGTCGCCATTCGCGAGCAGCAGTGGCGCACCTTGTTGCCGTCGTTGAAGTTCCTCCGTTGGCCGCTGTTCCGCGGCGCGGTGGTGCTCGCTGAATCGCTCCACAACGGGTACTCGGCGCTCAAGTTCTCCGCTGATCACGGGTTGCCTCCAGAAGAGGGCGGGTTGGCCACCAAGCCGCCGCTGGCGAGCACGTTGTCGTTTCTGATGAGCGCGGTCGCCGCAGGAGCCGAATCGCCTCCGCCGGCCGCTTCACCGAGTCCTGGGCAGCCGAAGACCGACGCCGCCGCGAACGCGATGTTGGCGATGGCCACGGTGTTCATGGTGGGCGT
>JAEUJT010000389.1 GCA_016793525.1 Archangium sp.
CTGCTCGAAGGCCGCGTGCTCGTAGGTCGCGGCGCTGTTCACCAGCACGTCGAGCGGCCCATTGATGCGATTCGCCAACTCGCGCGGGCCGGCCTCGGAGGAGAGATCAGCCAGCTCCGCCCTCGCCTGCCGCCCGAGGGCGTTGAGCTCTTTCACCACGGCCTGAGCAGCGTCAGCCGAGCGGTTGGCGTGAACCACCACGTCGAACCCAGCTCGACCGAGCGCGAGGGCGATGGCGCGCCCGACCCGAATGGCGCCTCCGGTGACGAGCGCGAGTGGCATGCGCCAGACGTAGCACCACTCCGGCCCGGTCGCTCCCGCCACCCGGACGAACGGCGCTACACGGGCGATTCCATCTTCGGGTACGTACCTGGGAATGGATCTCTTCGATCGCGCCGCCCAAAACGAAGCCGCCTCGGTGGCGCCGCTCGCCGAGCGCATGCGCCCCCTCACCCTCGACGAATACGTCGGGCAGGAGCACCTCACCGGCCCCGGCAAGCTCTTGCGCAGGGCCATCGAGTCCGATCAAGTTCCGTCGCTGATCTTCTGGGGGCCGCCGGGCACGGGGAAAACCACGCTCGCGCGCATCATCGCGAACGCCACCGGCTCGCACTTCGAGGCCGTGTCTGCGGTGATGTCGGGCGTGAAGGAGCTGCGCGAGGCGATCGCCGCCGCCACCGACCGCTGGAAAATGCACCGCAAGCGCACCCTGCTCTTCGTCGACGAGATCCACCGGTTCAACAAGGCGCAGCAAGACGCGCTGTTGCCGCACGTCGAGAAAGGCACGGTGACGCTGCTCGGCGCCACGACTGAAAACCCATCGTTCGAGGTGAACGCCGCGCTCCTCTCTCGAATGAGGGTAGTGACGCTCCGCGGGCTGGAGGAAGACGAGACGCAGCTGGTGCTCACCCGCGCGCTCACTGATCCACGCGGGTACGGCGGCACGCTGGCCATCGACGACGACGCGCTCGCGTTCATCGCCAACGCCTCGTCTGGAGACGCCCGGCGCGCGCTCACCTCACTCGAGGTCGCCGCCCAGCACGCCGGCGCTGGCCGAGTCACCCGCCAAGCCGCCGAGGAGGCGATGCAGCACCGCGCGCTCCTCTACGACAAGGGCGGCGAGGAGCACTACAACGTGGTCTCCGCGTTCATCAAGTCGATGCGCGGCTCCGACCCCGACGGCGCCGTGTACTGGATGGCGCGCATGGTCGAGGCCGGTGAAGACCCGCGCTTCATCGTGCGCCGCATGGTGATCTTCGCCAGCGAAGACGTGGGCAACGCCGACCCGCGCGCGCTCCACGTCGCCGTCTCCGCGCTGCACGCCGTGGAGCTGATGGGCTTTCCCGAGGGCGTGCTCCCGCTCACGCAGGCGGTGACGTACCTGGCGATGGCGCCCAAATCGAACACCGCGGTGACGACCTACGGCAAGGCGAAGCAGGCGATCGACGCGCACGGGCCGCTGCCGGTGCCGATGCACCTGCGCAACGCGAGCAGCAAGCTGATGAAGTCGCTCGGCTACGGGCGCGGGTACCGGTACCCGCACGACTTCGAGGGGCGCTACGTGGTCGAGACCTACCTGCCCGACGCGCTGCGCGGCTCACGGTTCTTCGAGCCCAGCGAGAGCGGAGAAGAAGCGCAACACCGCGCGCGGCTGGCCGAGCTGAGAGCGCAGACGGCGCCGACGGAGCCCGGCGCCGACGGGTAGCCGCTTTAGGTTCCTGCGCGGAGCTCGTCGAAGTCGATGCCGTCGGCCTCGGAGTTCGGATCCATCGACTCGTCGCCGTCGAGCTTGTGCATCGAGCGGCCACCGACCTCGTACTGCTTGAGCAGCCGGCGGAAGTTGGAGCGATCGACCCCGGCCGCGCGCGAGGCGCTGGAGACGTTGCCGTTCGAGCGCTCCAGCAGCGCCGACAGGTAGCGCCGTTCGAACGCCCGGAGCGCGAGCTTCTTCGCCTGCGCGTACGGAAGGTGGGCCAGGCTGAACACCTCGACCTCGCCGTTGCCGCGGCGCGTGCTGCGCACCTCGTTGGGAAGATCGTCGACGTCGACCAGCTCGCCGCCGGCGAGCACGACAGCGCGCTCCATGCAGTTCTCGAGCTCGCGCACGTTGCCGACCCAGCGGGCGGTGGTGAGCAGCTCCATCGCGCCAGCGGTGATGGTGTGCACGCGCTTGCCGATCTTCTCGGCGTAGATCTTCAAGAAGTGGTGCGAGAGGAGCGGAATGTCTTCGGGCCGGTCGCGCAGCGGCGGCAGCTGCACGGTGATGACGTTGAGCCGGTAGAACAAGTCTTCGCGGAACTTGCCCAGCTCCTTCGCCCGCGCGAGGTCGACGTTGGTCGCGGCGATGACGCGCACGTCGACCTTCAACGTGTCGTTCGAGCCGACGCGCTTGACCTCGCCCTCCTGCAGCACGCGCAGCAAGCGCACCTGGGTGGTAGCGGGGATGTCGCCGATCTCGTCGAGGAAGATGGTGCCGCCGTCGGCCGCTTCGAACAGGCCCTTCTTGTTCGCGGTGGCACCGGTGAAGCTGCCCTTCATGTGCCCGAAGAGCTCACTCTCGAGCAGGGTGTCGGTGAGCGCCGAGCAGTTCACCGCGATGAACGGCTTCTCCTTGCGCGGGCTGCGGTAGTGAATGGCGCGGGCGACGAGCTCTTTACCGGTGCCGCTCTCGCCTTGAATGAGCACGGTCGCGGTGGAGTAGCTCACCGTCTCGACCAGCTTGAACACCGCGCGCATCTGCTGCGATTGGCCGACGAGATCTTCGAACTGGTTGCGAACGGTGAGCGCCTCTTCGAGCACCCGGGTGCGATCGCGCAGCGCCTTCTTCTCGGCCGCGCGGGCCACGGCGAGCGAGAGCACGTCGATGTTCTCGAACGGCTTGGTCAGGTAGTCGTACGCGCCGCCCTTCACCGCCTCGACCGCCGTCTCGACGGTGGCGAAGGCGGTCATCATGATCACCTCGACGTCGGAGCGGGTCTGCTTGAAGGCCTTCAGCAGATCCATACCCGAGAGGTTCGGCATCTTGATGTCGAGCACCGCGACGTCGAACGTCGGGTCCTTCACGGCGGCGAGGCCTTCGACGGCGTCGTCGATGGCGATGACCGTGTAGCCCTCGCGCTGCAGAATCTCAGACGCTGCGCGCAGCACGATCTTGTCGTCGTCGACGATCAGGATCTTTGCCTTCTTGGCCGCGGTGGCGTTGGCGGTGGTGTTCATGTGCTGTCCCCTCCCGGTTGAACTGGAATCATGACCGTGAACGTGCTGCCCGCGCCCACCTTCGACTCGACGTCGAAGTGCCCGCCGTGGTCTTCGACGATGCGGTAGGCGATTGAGAGACCGAGCCCCGTGCCTTCACCGGGCGGCTTGGTCGTGAAGTGCGGCTCGAAGATGCGGGTGAGGTTCTCTTGTGGAATGCCGCAGCCGGCGTCAGTCACGCGCACGAAGCAGTGGGCGTCGCGCAGGCCGGTCTCGGCGAAGATCGTGCCTTCTGCGCTGGGCGTGGCCTGCAGCGCGTTCTGGAACAGGTTGAGCACCACCTGGCCCAGCTGCGTCGGGTCGCCGTACACCTGAGGCAGACCGGCCGCGAGCTTCAGCTCGAGCTTGGCCTTGGGGTACTTCTTGATCTGCGCGCGAAACAACACCGCTGCGTCTTCGACGCACTTCGACAGGTCGAACAGGCGCCGGTCCTCCACCTTGGAACGGCGGCTGAACTGCAGCAGGCTGGCGACGATGCGCTTGCACCGCAGCGCGCTCTCTTCAATCAGATCGAGCGACTCGAGATCTGAAGAGGTGCGGCCGGGGTCGCGCTTCATCAGCTGCGAGAACGCCAGAATGCCGCCGAGCGGGTTGTTGATCTCGTGCGCGACGCCGCCGGCCAGATTGCCGATGGCGATCATCTTCTCGTTCTCGACCAGGCGGCGGGTCACGGCGCGCTCGTCGGTCACGTCGCGGTAGCTGCACACCGCCACGGGCTCGTCGTCCATCGGGTAGAGGCTGGCCACGAAGATGCGCTCGGCGTGGGTGATCTCGAGCGTCTTCGGCTCGCGCAGCTCTGGGCCGATCGCGCACCCCACACACTTCTCGCTGCGCCCGAAGAGGAACTCGTGGCACTTCAGGCGCTCGCCGACGATGGCGTTGGAGTGACCGCTCACCCGCCCCGCCGCCAAGTTGGCGCGCCGCACCACCAGGTCGTCGGTTTGAATCACCGCCAGTGGGTGATCGATGGTGTCGAAGCTCAGCTCCCAGTCGCGCTTGGCCCGCGAGAGCATCAACGTGCGCTGCTTCACGCGCTCCTCGAGCTCGGCGTTGAGCTGTCGCAGCTCGACGTTCTGCTCCTGCGTCAAGTTGTAGAGGCGCTCATTGTCGGTGACGAGCGCGTGCTGCTCGAACGCGCTGCGCACCGTCAGCATCAGTTGCGCGTCGTTCCACGGCTTGGAGATGAAGCGGAACACCTCAGACCGGTTGATCGCCTCCTCGATCGCCTGCTGATCGGCCTGGCCGGTGAGCATGATGCGCTGGGTGCGCGGGGAGAGGTGCTTGACCTGCGCGAGGAACTCCACGCCGTTCATTCCCGGCATGCGAAAATCGGAGATCACCACCGCCGGGCGGAACGTCGCGAACAGCTCGAGCGCCTTGGCGCCGTCGCTCGCGACCTCGACCTCCCACTCACCGCGGCGCAGCACCCGCCGGAGCGAGCGCAAAATGTTCTCTTCATCGTCGACGAGGAGCAGTCGGCCCTTTGGCGCAGGCTCATTCATGGCGACCGCAGTTCCCATGGTGTTACGGGAAGAAGCAACCCAACGGCCACCCCATGAGTCAGACTAAACTCATGAAAGTGCTTGTGTTTTAATTCCGACACACACCTTCACGAGGTGTCTTCTCGGACCCACCCCGGGGTCAAAAGTCCAGTTCGACCCAGGGGTTTTGGTAGGTTTTTTCTGACAGCGACGCAGGCGACTCAGACGGCCAGCAGCGAGGCCTGGTGGAGGCTGATCTTGTTCCGGCCTTCGTTTTTGGCGCGGTACAGGGCGTCATCAGCGGTCTTCACCAGCTGCTCGGGGCTGCCCACGGCCCGGCTGGGAAAGCCAGAGACGCCGAAGCTGGCGGTGATGCGGAGCGCGCGATCGCTCCCGAGCTGCAGGCGGCGTACGTCGTGGCTAATGCGCTCAGCGACGGTGAGCGCCCCGGCGAGGTGGGTGTTCGGCAGCAGCACCGCGAACTCCTCGCCGCCGTAGCGGGCCACGAAGTCGGTCTCGCGAATGGCGAGCTTCACCGCGTGGGCGATCTGCTTCAGCACGTCGTCGCCGACCTGGTGGCCGAACCGATCATTCACCGACTTGAAGTGATCGACGTCGAGCAAGATCAACCCCAGCGGGTCGTCGTAGCGCTGAGCGCGGCGGTACTCATCGCGCAGGCGATCTTGAAACGCACGGTGGTTGGCGACTTGGGTCAACCCGTCGGTGACCGAAAGCGCGCGGAGCACCGAATTTTCATCGAGCAGCTGGGCGTTGGCGTTGAGCCGACGCCGCGCGGAGTCGATGCGCGCGAGCACCTCGTCGGTAGAGGTATCGAGCGCCACCACGTCGTCGGCGCCCTTCGCCAGCGCCTCGATTCGGCGGGCGACGTCGGCGCTGCGCACGAGCACCACCGGGCGCGTCGCGAGCGGCTGCTCGGCCAGGTGCTCGACGATGCCTCGAAAGCCTTCTCCGACGACGGGTTCGTCGACCACCACCGCCTCGAAGGTGGTGTCGATCATCGCGCTGATCGCCGTGCCCACCGTAGGCGCGGTCACCACCCGCAGGGACTCGTTCGTGACCAAATCGTCACGAACCGAGGTCACCAACAGCAGGGCCAGGGGGCGGCTCATCGCTCTTCTATGTACCCGAAGACATTGCCCCCCGACCATCAACCTCGGTTCATTTTCTGCGTCGCTTCGCCCCCGAACTGTTTGGTCAACCGCCGGGACTGTGGTTCAACTCGACGAATGCCTCGGCCTTCGCTCAGCCTGTTTCTGCCTGCGTGGAACGAAGAAGAGTACGTCGAGCGTGCGGTGGCGCGCGCGGCCAAGGTGCTGAGCCGCCTCACCGACGACTGGGAGCTGCTGGTCATCAACGACGCGTCGACCGATCGCACGCGAGAGCTCGCTGAGGCGATGTCGGAGAAAGAGCCGCGCATTCGCGTCATCACCCACGAGGTGAACCAGAAGTTGGGCGGCGCGATGAAAACCGGCTTCGCGTCGAGCACCAAAGACATCGTCATCTACAGCGACATGGATCTGCCGTTCGACCTCGACGAGATCGAGCGCGCGTTGCACCTGATGGCGTACCTCGAAGCCGACATGATCTGCGCGTTTCGGTTCGATCGCACGAGCGAAGGCGCCAAGCGAATCCTCTACTCCTTCGTCTACAACACGCTGATCCGTGCGCTGTTCGACGTGCACATCAAAGACGTGAACTTCAGCTTCAAGGTGGTGCACCGCCGGGTGCTCGAGGCGCTCGAGCTGAAGAGCCAGGGCAGCTTCGTCGACGCCGAGCTGGTGGTGAAGGCGCTCAAGCGCGGGTTCCGCGTGTTTCAGATGGGTGTCGACTATTTCCCCCGCACGCGTGGGGTGTCGACGCTGGCGTCTCCGGCGGTGATCGGCACCATTTTGCGCGAGCTCGGCGGGCTGTACGACGAGGTGAAGAACCCGCGGGAACCGGTTCGCCCGGTGCGCCTGCCAGAGTCGGTGAAGCCGATCGCTCGAAAGGCCAAGACGCGCGCATGATTCAGCTGATCATCAACGCCGACGATCTCGGGCTGCACCCTCGCATCGACGAAGGCATTCTCCAGGGTCACCGCTCGGGTGTGGTGAGCAGCGCCACGGTGTTGGCGACGGGTCGCACCGCTCCCGCGGCTGTAGAGAAAGCGCTCGCGCAAGGCCTCTCGCTCGGCGTGCACCTGTGCCTCACCACCCACCTCACCCCGGCGGCGCCCGCGTCGACGGTGCGCTGGCTCGCGCCCGGAGGCCGCTTCCGCCGCAACTGGTCGGAGCTCTCCATGGCGTGGCTGGGCGGGCTCGTTCCGGCCGATGAGGTCGGCATCGAGCTGCGGGCGCAGATCGAGCGCGCGCGAACGCTGGGCGTACAGATCGACCACCTCGACACCCACCAGCACCTCCACTTGCTGCCAGGCATGACCACTGTGGTCGAAGGCTTGGCGGCCGAGCTGAACGTGCCGGTGCGGTGGCCTCAGGAGCGCCCCACCTCGCACTGGGTGCGCCACCCGCGCTCGGCGCTGAAGACCGCGATCGTCGGAGGCCTGGCGCGAATGA
>JAEUJT010000468.1 GCA_016793525.1 Archangium sp.
TCACGGTGATGTCTTCGAAGCGAAAGTCGAACAGCGACGTGCGCGCGGGGTTGAGCGTCAACGTCGGCAATCTCCGGGGAGCCCGCGAGAGCTGCTCCCGCGCTTGCTCGAGGTGGTTCATGTACAAATGCACGTCGCCGAAGCTCTGCACGAAGTCTCCGACCTTCAGTCCGCTCACGTGCGCAACCAGGTGTGTCAGCAACGCGTAGCTCGCGATGTTGAACGGCACGCCGAGGAAGAAGTCGGCGCTGCGCTGGTACAGGTGGCACGAGAGCTCGCTGTCGTGCACGTAGAACTGGAACAGCGTGTGGCACGGAGGGAGCGCGACCTGGTCGGCCTCCTTCGGGTTCCACCCCGACACCACGAGGCGCCGGCTGGTGGGCTTCGCTTTGAGCTCATCGAGCAGCCGCTGGAGTTGGTCGACGCCGTCTTTCGCGTACGCGCCGTCAGCCTGCAGCGTGGCTCCGAAGTTTCGCCACTGGTGCCCGTACACCGGCCCCAAATCGCCCGCTTGGCGCCCGAAGCGCGCGGTCTGCTCTGACGTGGCCCATTCGTCCCAGATGGTGACGCCCACGTCGTGCAGCGGCTGCACGTGCGTCGCTCCGCTCACGAACCACAGCAGCTCGTGGGTGATGGACTTCAGGTGCACGCGTTTGGTGGTCAGGAGCGGAAAGCCCTCGCGCAGGTCGAAGCGCAGCTGCGCTCCGAACAGGCTCAACGTGCCAGTGCCGGTGCGGTCTTCGCGGCGCTTGCCGGTCGTCACCAGGCGATGCAGGAGCTCGAGGTAAGCGGCCTCTGACATGCCGCGCGTTGTACCAGCCCCCGTTCTTCTCTGGGGAATGACGTCGTTTGTCATACGGGCTACGCACCTCGCGATTCGAGCGACGCTGAAAAGGCACGCCGACGTGAATCCCGACTTCGCCGATGCCGCGCTCGCACTGTTGTGTGATTTTGACTTTCATTCGCAAAACAGAGAAAGGTCCCCGCCATGGTGAACGCGATGGTGGTGGCGTTGGCGCTGGCGGCGGGAGCGCCTGAAGGCGACGCGCACTGGCACCGCGTGGTGGGCATTCTCCAGTACCTCGAAGGCGACTACCCGGCGGCGCTGGCCAGTGGTGACGCGGCAGAGCTCACCGAGCAGCGCGGCTTCGCTGACGAGGTGGTGACGGCGCTGGCCGGAGACGCGCGCCTGGCCGAGGCCACGGCGCTGCGTGACGCGATTGTGGCGTCGGCTCCGAGTGACGCGGTGACTACGCAGGCGCGCGCGTTGGCGCTGGAGTTGGTGAAGGCGCACGGGTTGGTGCAGGCGCCGAAGCAGCCTCCATCGCTCGAGGCGGGGGCGGCGCTCTTCGCGACGAATTGCGCGGCGTGCCACGGAGAGAAAGGTGACGGCGTGTCGGCGCTCGCGGAGACGTTGACGCCGAAGCCGGCCAACTTTCACGACTCCGAGCGCATGCGCGCGCTGACGCCGTACCAGGTGTTCAACACCGTCACGTTTGGCATCTCCGGCACGCCGATGGTGGGCTTCCCCCAATTGAGCGACGCGGAGCGATGGAATCTCGCGTTCACTGTTTCGGCCCTCCGCCACCCGCCGTGTGCGGGCGCCCCGCCCTCGGTGACGTTGAGTGCGCTGGCGACGTCGACCGATGACGCGCTGGAGCAGAAGTACGGCGCTGCTGCGGTGGCGTGCCTGCGCCGAACGATGCCGAGCCTCGATGCGCAAGCGGTGTTTCAGGTCGCACGCACCGGCGTGGAGAAGGCGCGGGCGCTCTCGAGCGCAGGCCGGCACGACGAAGCGCGCAAGGCGCTGGTCGACGCGTACCTCGAAGGTGTGGAGCCAGTGGAGCCGGCGCTGCGAGCGCGGAGCCCCGAGGCGGTGACGGCGATTGAGGTCGCGTTCACCGAGGCTCGGTTGGCTACGCAGCGCGGTGACTCGCTCGACGCTCCGGTGGCGGCCATTCTCCGCGCGCTGTCCACGGCCGAGTCTTCTGGCGGCGCCGGCAGCTTCTGGTCGGTCTTCATCGCGACGATTCTGATTCTGCTCCGCGAGGGCTTCGAAGCCACGGTGGTGGTGGGCGCGTTGCTCGCCGTGCTGAAGAAAATGGAGGCGACGTCGCAGGTGCGCGTGGTGCACGCCGCGTGGAGCTCAGCGCTGGTCGCCGGGGCGGTGGCGTTCATCTTCGGGCAGCGCGCGTTGGCCGGGGCGAACCGGGAGTGGCTCGAGACCGGCGTCGCGCTCTTTGCGGTGGTGATGCTGGTGTACGCGGCGCTGTGGCTCAACGCGCGCGCGAACATGAGCGCGTTCATGGGCGAGCTGCGTGCGCAGATGAAGTCGGCGCTGGGGCAGGGGAGCACCGCCGGCCTCTTCGTCATCGCCTTCACCTCGGTGGGCCGCGAGACGTTCGAAACCGCGCTGTTCCTCCAGGGCCTCGCGGTGGACTCCAGCGAAGGTGTGCGATGGGGCGCGCTCGCGGGAATGGTGCTGCTCGTCGGCCTCGTGGTGTTCGTGCGCACCGTCGGCTTTCGCCTGCCGATGAAGACGCTCTTCACCGCGTCGACGGTGGTGTTGATGGCCACGGCGGTGGCGCTGCTCGGCAAGGGTCTCCACGGGCTGCAAGAGCTCGGGGTGTTGCCGCTCGCGCCCTTCCGCGCTCCAGAGTTCGCCGCGCTCGGCCTCTTCGCCGACATCGTCTCGCTCGGGCCGCAGGTGATGTTGGCCGCGGTGCCGACCGCGTGGTGGTGGATCAACCGTCGGCGTCCCTCGCGTGGGAACGAAGGCGCTCCCACGCCGTAACTTCAGCGATACCCCTGCGCTTGAAGCGCGAAGAGCTTGGCGTAGCGGCCCTGCTTCTCGAGCAGTGCCTCGTGTGAGCCGAGCTCGGTGAGCTGCCCGCCCTCGAGCACGGCGATGCGGTTGGCCATGCGCACGGTCGAGAACCGGTGGGAGATGATGACGGCCGAGCGGTCTTTCGCGAGTGACTTGAAGCGCTCGAACAAGGCCACTTCGCCTTCGGCGTCGATGGCGGCGGTCGGCTCGTCGAGCACGAGCACCTCCGCGTCGCGCATGAACGCGCGGGCGACGGCGAGCTTCTGCCACTGGCCTCCGGAGAGGTCGTGCGCCTTCTCGAACCAGCCACCCAACATCGTGTCGTACTTCTCGGGGAGCGAGTCGATGAGCTCGGCGGCGCCCCCGGCTTCGGCGGCGGCGGTGATGGCGTCTTTCGACTCGAGCTGCGTGGGCTCGCCCAGGCCAATGTTCTCGCCGGCGGTGAATTGGTAGCGCACGAAGTCTTGAAACACCGCGCCGAACCGCGAGCGCAGCTCTTTCACGTCGAGGTCGCGCACGTCGATGCCGCCGTACAGCACCGCACCCTCCGTCGGCTCGTAGAGGCGGAGGAGCAGCTTGATGAGCGTGGTCTTCCCGGCTCCGTTTTCACCCACCAGCG
>JAEUJT010000488.1 GCA_016793525.1 Archangium sp.
ATCGCCCGCCACCTGCTGGCGTAGTCGACGTCAGGGGTTCAGACACACCCCGACGACCATCACGATGCCGGTGCCACCGGTGTACGGCCGGCACGAATAGCCGTTGCGGCACAGCGTGACTTCCCCGCACGTCGCCGCGCACCCAAGCGCACCGTTCAGCACCGTGCACATCGCGTCGGAGAAGTCGTCTCGGCCGAGGCACTCGCTCGTGCTCCCGAGGGTGGTGCACGGCTGCGTGCAGTACCCGTCGGGCAACGTCTCGTCGCAGATGAGCGCGCCGGGGCAGGGTGACTTCTCGCTGCACGGCGCTCCGATTCCGCTCTGCGAATACACGCAACCGGAGGCGAGCATCATCATGAGTGACAGCCGTCGCATCATCACCCGTGTGAGACCTCGTCCCACGCGACGCCTTTGCGCTTCGCCGCTTCAACCAGCTGGAGGTCGAGCGCATCGAACGTCGTCTGGTTGCCGTTCTGCGAATACCCCTCGAGCGCGCGCTGACAATCGGGGAGCCGCTCGGTGAACTGCCCAAGCACCTTCGCGTCGAGCGCCTTGGCGTATTGCCCGTACCCGAGCTTCTCCAGATACAGCGCGTTGATGATCTGCTCGAACTGGCCAAGCACCGGCACGGAGAGCATCGGCTTGCGCAGGTACACGGCCTCGCTCATCAACGTGAATCCGCCCCCGCCGACCACGCCGCGCGCGGTGCGGAGATCGTCGATGAAGGTGGTCTCGCTGAACGGGCGGAAGGTCAGCGGCCCGTCGACCAGGTCTTCGGTCAGATCTCTCCTGTACCCGTAAATTCGGCACGGGAGCCCGCTGCGCTTCAGCCCCTCGATCAGCTCCGTGTTGCCGGTGGCGGTTTGGTACACGAGCAGGTGCTCGCCGACCTCGGGCTTCGCCGCGAGAATCTCCGGCCGCAGAATGGAGGGCACCAGCGTGGTGCGCTCCTTTCGCACCCGCGGGTAGAAGAACGTCGACACCAGGTAGTGAAACGCACCCGGCAGCTTGCTCTTCACGATGCCGCGGGTGAGCTCGTACGCGTTCTCATGGCCCGCGAGGAGCTCGGGCTCGTGCGCGCAGCGGTTGATGATCTGCATGTTGTCGACGCTGATCACCGGCAAGAAGTGGTTGCGCGCGAACATGTAGCTGAAGCTCTCGAAGTCGCTGATCACCACGTCGGGCGCGAACTTCTCGACCACGTTGAAGTAGGTGCGCACGTTTTGTGGCCACCCGGTGACGGCGCCCTTCAGGTTCTGCAGCACCGTCTGCCACTTCTTCACCGAGTTGCCCTCGTACTGAATGGTGAAGCCCCAGATGTTGTGCACGTTCTCGAAGCGCTTCGCCAAGTAGTCGCGCGCGCGGCCGGAGACGACGATGTGCACGTCGTGGTGCTTCACCAGGTGCTCGAGAATGACCCGCGAGCGCGTCGCGTGCCCCATGCCTTCACCCACCACGCCGTAGAGAATGCGCATGCCGTTCGTCCTCCCTCGAGTGCGGCGGGAGTGTGCCCGAGGCGACGCTGGTATGCTCGTACGCTCGTGAACCTCCGGCGCGCTGGTCTTCTCGGTTTGGTCGGCGGCTTGAGCCTCGCCGCGCTGTTCCTTGTCGGCTCCGCGGTCGTGCGCCTGCGTGTGGAGTGCGCAGATCATTCACAGGAGGAGTGCACGCTGGAGACCCAGCTCGCCCGCGACATCGCTCGCACGCAGGCGTTGGCCGCGCTCGGGCTCGGGTGCATCGCCGGCGGCCTGGCGCTGTTTCAACGCCGTCGTTCCGCGGGCCAGTGATAGGCCTCGCCGAAGAGGAGCGCGCATGCCACTCGACCCATTCAATCTGCCGGAGTCGCTGAACATCACCGAGGTGTTCCTCGAGCAGCCGGCGGCGAAGACGCCCGACGCCACCGCGCTCCTGACCGATGAGGGCGCCGTCACCTACCGCCAGCTCGTCGACGCCACCCACCGCGCGGTCGCCGTGTTCCGCGGCCTCGGTGTCGAGCCTGAGCAACGCGTGCTGTTGATGCTCCCCGACATCGCGCAGTTCGCGTCGGCGTGGTTCGGCGCGGTGAAGTCGGGTGCGGCCGTCAGCGCCGTCAACCCGGGGCTGAAGCCGGAGGAGGTCGAATACTTCCTCACCTACACCCGCGCGCGCGTGGTCGTCGTCGACGAAGCCACCGCGCCGACCGTCGAGGCCGTACGCGCCAAGTGCCCGTCGCTCCGCCACGTGCTGGTGGTCGGAGCGGAGACGAACGGCTTTCTCTCGTACGACGCCGAGCTTGCCCGCGCGACGCCTGACACTCGCCCCGCCACGACGCACCGGGACGACGTCGCGGTGTGGCTCTACACCTCGGGCTCGACGGGGTTTCCGAAAGCCGCCGTGCACGGGCACCGTGACTTCGTCTTCAACGCGCTCACCTACGCCGCGCAGGTCGTGAAGTACGCCGCGGAGGACCGATGCCTCTCGGCTCCACGGCTGGCGTTCGGCTACGCGCTGGGGAGCAACCTGCTGTTCCCGCTCATTGCCGGTGGAACCGCCGTGCTGTTCCGCGACAAGCCCACGCCGGAGAAGGTGCTGTCGCTGATTTCGCAACACCGGCCCACCGTGCTCACGCTGGTGCCCACCGTGCTCAACGGGCTCCTCGCCTCAGAGGCCTTCGAGCGCACCGACTTCTCCTCGCTGCGCGTGGTCATCTCCGCGGGTGAGGCGCTGCCGGCCGAGCTGTACCAACGGTGGAAGAAGCGCACCGGCGTCGAGATTCTCGACGGCATCGGCTCGGCGGAGATGTTCCACATCTTCATCAGCAACCGCTTCGGCGACGTGAAGCTTGGCTCGCTCGGCAAGCCAGTGCCCGGGTACGAGGCGAAGGTGTGTGACGCCGAAGGCCGCGAGCTCCCCGCAGGTGAGGTCGGCACCTTGTGGGTGCGCGGCGCCTCCATCGCGTCGCAGTATTGGCTGCAGCGCGACAAGTCGCTCACCACCTTTCGCGGAGAATGGTGCGTGTCGGCCGATACCTTTCAGCGTGACGAAGACGGGTACTTCTTCTTCTGCGGCCGCGGCGACGACATGCTCAAGGTGAGCGGCAAGTGGCTCTCTCCGGTCGAGGTCGAGAACGTGCTCCTCCAGCACCCTGCAGTGCGCGAAGCCGCGGTGGTCGGCTTCAAAGACGCCGACGGGTTAGACAAGCCGAAGGCCTTCGTCGCGCTCCACCCCGGGCATGCAGCCGGAGAGGCGCTCAGCGAGGCGCTCAAGGCCCACGTGCGCAGCGTTTTGTCGCCCTACAAAGCCCCGCGGCACGTGGTGTTCATCGACGCGCTCCCTCGGAGCGATCGCGGCAAGGTGCTGAAGGGGCAGCTGCGCGAATGAGGTACCTCGCGAGCGAGTTGTCGTGGCCGAAGGTGGCGCAGCTGGCGAAGGCCGGCGCGGTGGCCCTCGTTCCGGTCGGGAGCACGGAGGCGCACGGGCCCCACCTGCCACTCAACGTTGACGTAGTCATCGCCGAGGCGGTGTGTGCGCGGCTGAGCGCGCGGCTCCCGGTCGACACCGTCGTCTTCCCTCCGGTGGCGTATTCGTTGACCGACTTCGCGGCGACCTTCAGCGGCACGGTGAGCCTCGCCGGAGACGTCGCGCTCGCGCACCTCACCGCGGTGCTCAAGGGCATCGGCGCGCACTTCGAGCGCGTGGCGGTCATCAACCACCACCTCGAGCCCGCACACTTCCAGGTCGTTCACGCCGCAGCGAAGGCCGCGCAGGGGCCGAACCTGCGCATCGTCGTGCCCGACCACCGGAAGAAACCCATCGGCCCCCTGCTCGGCCACGAGTTCACCCACGGCGGGAGCCACGCCGGCGGCTACGAGACGTCGCTCATGCTGGCCGCGGCGCCGCACCTGGTCGACGAAGCCGCGCGGCTCGC
>JAEUJT010000489.1 GCA_016793525.1 Archangium sp.
TGGCCCAGCAGAAATGGGATCGCGCACACCCCGCGCCGGTGAAGCTGCCGCCGAGCTTCAAGCGGCCGGTGCCGCCCGTGAGCCGCTCGGCCAAGTAGCCGGTGGCGACCACGCCCACGTGCGCTCGCTCGAGCTGCACGAGGTCGCGTCGTCGGGCGCGAGCATCTGCTGAGACAGGCGTGCTCGTCGACGCGCTGGGGGCCGCGCGTCGGTGCCGAGCCGGTCGTTCTCCGCCTGATGAATATCCACGTGAGCTCCACAGTTCAGCATGGTGCCCGATGGACCCAGTGCCGAGCGAAACCCTGTATCGCCTGGCATGCGCCGCGGGAGGAACTTTGCTAGCTGTACGCCGTTCAGGCCGACTCTCGTTGCGGAGCCCCCCATGCGCCGGTTTCTCCTTTCCCTCACTCTTCTTGCCAGCGTCGCGTTCGCCGCTCCGGCGCAGCCATCTGCCGCCGCCAAAGCCGCGTTCGACCGAGGGGAGAAAGCCTTCGCCGACGGCCGCTACGACGAGGCGCTCGCCGCGTACCAAGAGGCGGTGAAGGCCACCCCGGGCTACGCCGCCGCGCTGACGGGCGTTGGCAGCGTGCAGTTCAAGCAAGACAAGAAAGCCGACGCGATCGCCAACTTCCGCGCCGCGAGCGAGGCCGACCCGGGCTTCAAGCTGGCCTGGTTCAACCTGGGCTACGCCGCGCGCAAGACGTCTGACTTCGCGACCGCCGCCACCGCGTACGAGAAGTACACCGCGCTCGACCCGAACGACCCCGACGGTTTTTACGGCCTCGGCGAGAGCCACAAGGCGCTGGGCAACACCGACCAGGCCATCGCCGCGTACGAGCAGTTCCTGAAGAAGGAGACCCGCGCCAGCGAGCAAAAGTGGATCGACAAGGCAAAAGACGCAGTTGCGGTGCTGAAGGCCACGCCGCCCAAGCCGGTGGTGACTGCGGCGGCCTCCGCGCCGGCGCCGGCCCCGAGCCCATCTGCCGAGGCGCTGCCGGCGCTCTCCGCGCGCAAGGTGGCCGAGGGCGACAAGCTGCTTTCCGAGAAGAAGTACCGCGAGGCCTCGTTCGCGTACCAAGACGCGGTCAACGCCGACCCGAAAGACGCGGGGGCCCTCATCAAGCTGGGCAACACCTACGCGATGCTCGGTTACTACGCGCAGGCCATCGATCAGTGGACCAAGGCGGGCCAGCTCAGCACCGACCCGCAGGTGCAGAAGGTCTCGCAAGACAACATCGCCAAGGCTCAGAAGAAGATGTCCCTGTCTGGTGGAGGCTCTCCGCCGGAGCAGAACAAGCCGCCCGGGTCAGGCCCAGTGGCCGACTCCACGCGTTCGGTGGCGCGGCAATATTACGAGCAGGCGGTGAAGCTGATCGGCGAGCGTCGGTACGGCGAGGCCCTGGGCGCGCTGAACGAATGCGTGAAGCTCGAGCCGACGTTGGCGGTTGGCTACGTGGCCCGCGGCTCGACGCTGGTGGGGCTGCGCCGGTACGCAGAGGCGGCCGTCGACTACCAATACGCACTCCGCCTCGACCCGAGCATGGCGTCGCCGCTCTACGGCCTGGCGCAGGCGTACAACGGCATGAGCCGGGTCGACGACGCGCGCACCTACTTTCAGAAATACGTCGCCTCCAGCGCCCCGGACGTTCGGCCCGAGCTGCAGACCGAAGCACGGCAGGCCATCGATCGTTTGCGGTAACCAGCCCCTCGAAACACATGCACACCGACATCAAAGCCATCACCGAAGACGTGCAGCGCGAGAGCGCGTTCGTCGAACCGCTCCTCCAAGAGACGCAGAAGGTCATCGTCGGCCAGAAGCCGTTGCTCGAGCGGGTGCTCATCGGCCTGCTCTGCAACGGCCACGTGCTGCTCGAGGGCGTGCCGGGCCTGGCGAAAACGCTGACGGTGCGCACCTTCGCCGACGCGATCAGCGCCCAGTTTCAGCGCATTCAATTCACGCCCGACCTGCTGCCGGCCGACCTGGTGGGCACGGTCATTTACAACCAGCAGACGTCGAGCTTCGCGGTGCGCAAGGGCCCGGTGTTCGCCAACGTCATTCTCGCTGACGAGATCAACCGCGCTCCGGCCAAGGTGCAGTCGGCGCTGCTCGAGGCGATGCAAGAACGCCAGGTCACCATCGGCAACACCACCTTCCCGCTGCCGTCGCCGTTCATCGTGTTGGCGACGCAGAACCCGGTGGAGCAAGAGGGCACGTACCCGCTCCCCGAGGCGCAGGTCGACCGCTTCATGCTGAAGGTGGTGGTGGGGTACCCGACGCGCGAAGACGAGAAAGAGATTCTCAACCGCATGTCGGGCGACGCGACGCCCAAGGTCTCGAAGGTCGTCACCCCAGAGGCCATCGCCCGAGCCCGCTCGGTGATGCACGGCATCTACATCGACGAAAAGGTGAAGGACTACGTCTTGAACCTGGTGTTCGCGACCCGCGAGCCGCTCAAGTTCGGGCTGAAAGACCTGACCGATTTCATTCAGTACGGTGCGTCTCCGCGCGCCACCATCGCGCTCACCCAGGCGGCCAAGGCGCACGCGTTTTTGCGGCACCGCGGCTTCGTGACGCCGGAAGACGTGAAGGCCATCGGGCTCGACGTGCTGCGCCACCGCGTGACGCTGACCTACGAAGCCGAGGCCGAAGAGCTCACGCCCGAGCGCATCATTCAGCGCATCTTCGAGCGCGTCGAAGTGCCGTAAGCGAGCCCGTCTCCGCGATGCTCCCCAAAGAGCTCATTCGGCGAATCCGCAAGCTCGAGATCACCACCAAGCGGGTGGTCAGCTCGGTGCTGTCGGGCCAGTACCACTCGGTCTTCAAGGGCCGGGGCATGGCCTTCAGCGAGGTGCGCCAGTACCAGCCCGGCGACGAGGTGCGCACCATCGACTGGAACGTGACGGCGCGCATGAACGACGCGTACGTC
>JAEUJT010000504.1 GCA_016793525.1 Archangium sp.
GACGTACCCCGGCTGTCCTCGGCGGCGCGCTTCAGCATGCAGGTGCGGCTGACCGCGGCGAGCACGGCCACGGTGCACTACGGCCCGCAGACCGGCACCGATACGTTCATCTCCGGCGCGGCCGGGTTCCAGAACGGGAACGGCTCGCTCGGCATGTCGTTTCTGGCCGAGCCGCCCAGCACGTGCACGCCGCAGGTGCAGACGGCCTGCTGCTCGCGCACCGGGGCCAACTGCACGCTCGCCGCGTGGGTGCCGAACCTGAAGATCGTGATCGGCGACATTCCGGGCATCGAGCTGGCGGTGACCTCGGTGGGCGTCGCCAACCTGGTGGTGGAGCCGACCGACGGCGGCCTCGCTGATGGCGGCCCGGGCGGCAACATCACCTTCGACGTCAACGGCACGCTGCGCAACTTCGGGCGCACCGACGCCGGCGACCCGTTCATTTGGCGCGCATACCTGTCGACGACCTCGACCAAGCCGCCCGACGGGGGCGTCATTCAGGTCTACGAGAGCCCTCCGATGACGCTCGGAGCCCTGTCGCAGGTCACCGTCACCGGCGCCGCGGGCACCACCACCGCACCGCCTCGCGCCGACTACTTCGTGTTGATCGAGGTCGACCCCACCAATGTGGTGACCGAGTCGACCAAGTCGAACAACGTGGGCGCCACGATCGAGGCGTTCACCAACGGGCTCGATCTGGTGGGGCGCGCCGTGACCGGCGTCGCGAGCTCGGGTGGTGGCAACGTCGACGCGGTGCGGGTGCAGTTCTACAACCGCGGCACCGAGCCCGCGGGCACGATGACCTACCGCATTCTGCTCAGTGCTGATCAGGTGCTCGACGCCGCCGACTTCCCCATTCACACCGGTACCCGGGTGGTCACGGGAGCGGAGACCGTCGACGAGACCGTTTCGGTCACCATGCCGGCCAACGCGCCGAACGGCATGTTCTACTACCTGCTCCAGCTCGACTCGACGAGCCAGCTGACCGAGACCAACGAGACGAACAACGTGGCGGCGTCTGGGGCGCAGGTCAACGTGCGCCGGGCCGATCTGGTGGCCGAGAGCTTCGATCTCGTCGACCCGCTCACCGGCGGGGTGATCTCGACGCTCCGCTTCGGCGAGCCGGCGCGCGTGATCGGGCGCTTCAGCAACCAGGGCGGCGCCAACGCGGCGAACTTCCGCCTGGCGGTGGTGTTGTCGACCGATCGCCAGCTTTCGCTCTTGTCCGACAAGCTGGTGGCCGAGCAGACGGTCACCGCGGCGGCGGCCGGCGGCCCGTCGCAGAACGTGCCCGTCGACTTCGTGATGCCGACGCTCGATCGCGCCAACGTGGCGTACCCGACGGGCCAGTACTTCGTGTTTTTCGTGGTCGACTCGCTCGGCTCGGTGTTCGAGGTGAACAAGGGAAACAACTCGCTCGTGGTCGGGCCCGTACGGTCGACGGCGCCGGGGCCTGACTTCGTGGTCTCGACCATTCAAGCGCCGGCGGTGGTGGGCGCGGGCGACGCGGTGCCGCTCTTCCGCACGCTGCGGAACCTCGGCAACCTCGACGGCCCGGCGGCGGGCACGTCGTATCGGTTCTACGCGTCGGCCAACGACATCATCACCACCGACGACGTTCAGCTCCCGATCGTCGCCGCCGACGGCACGACCTCGAGCTCGGGCACGGTGACGCTCGCCCGGGGGGCTGCCCAGTCGATGACCGAGGTGGTGCGCGTGCCCGCCTCGCTCGCGCCTGGCTCGTATTACATCGGGTGCCTGATCGACCCCGAGGACGCGAGCGTGGAGTGGGAAGAGGCGAACAACGCGCTGGCCTCGAGCGTGGTGCAGCTGACGGTGCCCCCGCTGCGGGTGGCGACGCAGCAGCTGCCTGACGCCACCATCGGTCAGCCGTACGTGGTGCGCCTGGCGGCCCAGGGCGCCCGCGCCGCGGTGACCTGGTCGCTCGACGCGGTGCAGGGCTCGCTGCCTGCCGGCCTGACGCTGTCGACTGACGGGCTCCTCTCTGGCACGCCCACCGGCGGCACGCCCAGCGTCGTCTCCTTCACCGCGGTGGTGTCTGAGGGCACCCGCTCGGCCTCGGCGCGGGTGGTCATTCGGGTGCTCCTCGGCGGCGCGCAGCTCGTCGTCACCTCGGCGAACATCCCCGCGATCGTGAACACTCCGACCAGCGCGTTCCAGTTTCTCTTTGGCGCGTCTGGCGGCTCGAGGCCCTACAGCTGGCGGGTCGTCTCAGGCACGTTGCCGGCAGGCATGGCGTTGAGCGTCGATGGCCTGCTGGCCGGAGCGCCCCGCGCGGGCACGGCCGACGGCACTTTGCCGATCGGCGTCGAGGTGCGCGACGCGGTGGGCTCGGTGGCGCGGCGCGACATCTCGCTGCGGCTGGTTGCGGCGGGGAGCATCGCCTTCCGCACCATCACCTTGCCGAATTCGCTCGTCGGCGCGGAGTACACCGAAGACATCGCGGTGGCGAACGCCGACAACTCGGCGCTGGCCAAGCCGCTGCACTGGTCGAGCTCGGGCGCGCTGCCCGACGGCCTGTCGCTGATGGAGGCGAGCGAGATCATCACGCTCTCTGGCAAGGCGCTGAAGGCGGGCGTCTACTCCTTCACCCTCTCGGTGGAAGACGCGCGCGGGCGCACCGATTCGCTCGGCTACACGGTGGTCGTGTACCCCTCGCGCTTGAAGATTTCGGCGTCGAACGTGCCTACGGTGCTGCGCCCTGGAGAAGAAAACGTGAACGTGGTGCTCTCGGTGATGCCGGCGACGGCGGCGACGTATCGAATCGAAGCGGGGCGGTTGCCCCCGGGGTTGGCGCTGTCGACCGACGGCATTGTGTCGGGCACCGTGGCCACTGAAAACGTGGTTGGCACGCACACCTTCGTGGTCGAGGCGCGCGACGCCACTGGCGCCACGGGCCTGGCCCCGTTTTCGCTCACCGTCGAAGAGGCGCCGCGCCGGCAGGGGTGCACCGCCGCGGGTGGGCCGCTCTCGGTGTTGTCGCTGCTGGTCCTCGCGTCGTTGCGGCGCGGGTTGGGTCGCTCGCGACGTGCTCTTGGCCGCGCGCGCCGGCAGCTCGCTCCGCTGGCTGGTGTGGCGGCGGCGATGGTGGCGCTCACGGCCAACGCGCAGTCGTACATCGTCGAGGGGCCGACGCCGGTGACGTACACGCCGCTGCCGTCGACTGCGACCACCATCTCCACATCGTCGCTCGGCACCACGGTGACATTGCCCTTTACGTTCCTGTTCTACGGGCAGCCGGTCACCTCGGTTGGCTTCAGCATCTTTGGCTACCTCGCCTTCGCCGGGAGTGACTCGGGCGAAAACGTCAACACGGTCATCCCCCAGACGTCGCAGAGCCTCTTCGTTCCCGAGACGTTCGTCGCGCCGTGGTGGGACAGCCTGTCGACCGGCTCCTACAAGTGGATCGTGCTGGGCACGGCGCCCACCCGCATCGCCGCGTTCGAGTGGAACGCGAGTTCTGGCTCGTTCCAGGCGCTGCTGTACGAATCGACCGGGCAGATTCGCTTCGTCTATGGGCCGGGCGGCCCGAGCAACTCGTCGTCGGCGTCGGTGGGCATTCAGCGCTTGGTGAACGACGGCCTGCCCGGCTTGGGGTGCACGCCCTCATGCCGCGCCAGCGGAGCTGGTGCCGAATGGCCGACCTCGTTGGCCAACAAGGCCCTCGATTTCTACACGCCTGCCGATCTCCGCGTGACGAGGACATCGGCCGACCAGGCCGGCTACGCGGGCGTGACGTACCGGGCCTCCGCGACCGTGCGCAACGACGGCGGCCGCGCGGCGTCGAACGTGACGGTTCGGTTCTACCTGTCGACCGACGCGCAGCTCGACCCGCTGACCGACGCGCAGATCGGCGACGCGGTGGCGGCGCTGATCCCCGCCCTCGCGGAGCAGGTGGTAGCCGCGAGCACCCTGACGATCCCCTCGGGAACCGCGCCCGGCTCGTACTTCGTCATTCCGCAGATCGACCCGTCGAACGCGGTGGCCGAGACGAATGACACCAACAACATCGGTACGCCGCTTGCGATGGTGGTGGCGCCGCCGAAGCCAGACCTGCTGATCGCCGCGATGACCGTGCCTACCTCGGGCAGCCCGGGCGCCATGGTGCAGGCGAGCCGCACGCTCCGCAATGCAGGTAACGCGGCGGCGCCGGCGTTTACCTACACCTGGTTCGTGTCCGACAACGCGGTGATCAGCATCTCCGATACCGTGCTCGGCGCGTCGGCGACGTCTGCCGGCTTGGCGGCCGGGCAGAACGAGACCGCGACCGAGACACTGACGCTCCCCGCGACCCTCCAGGCCGGGCCATACTGGCTCGGGCTCTGCGTGAACTTCGACGCGGCCTCGACGTCGCTGGGCTTCGGCATCGACGAGATCTCCTTCGTCAACAACTGCAGCACTTCGGCGCAGCCGGTGGTGATCACGAACGGAGAAGTGGTCGTGGTGACGACCGCGTTGCCCGGCGCCACGCAGTACGCGCCCTACGCCTTGCGGCTCGAAGCGGGCGGTGGGTCGGGGACGTACAGCTGGGCGCTCTCGGCCGGTTCGCTGCCCGCGGGCCTCACCCTGTCGGCGGCTGGCGATCTGGCCGGGGTGCCCGCGGTCACCGGTACGTTCTCCATCGAAGCGACCGTCACCAGCGGCGCGTCGACCAAAGCGCAGGCCCTGAGCCTCGAGGTCTCGGCCGGGAGCATTCCGCTCGTGGTGGCCGACCAGGTGCTGCCGTCGGCGGAGTTCGGCCGGGCGTACAGCACCGCGCTGGTGGCGGTGGGCGGCAAGCCTCCGTACCGGTGGCAGATCCCCGAAGGGTCGGTGCTCCCGTTCGGCCTGGCGCTCTCGCCCGACGGCTTCGTCGAGGGGCGGGCCGGGGAGAGCGGTGAAAAGCTCTTCGCGGTCGAGGTGACCGATGCGGCGATGGCCACCTCGCGCAAGGAGCTCTCGCTTCGCGTGGTGAACCCCACGACCCTGTCGGTGGCGACCAACGTGCTGCCGTCGGCCTTCATTCGCCGCGACTACGCACACGAGCTGATCGCGGTTGGCGGGCGCGCGCCGTACGACTGGTCGTTGGTTCGCTTCCAGCAGCTTCCGGAGAACCCGACCGAGCAGCCGGGCGCGGTGTTGACCGCGTTCCCCGACGGGTTCGGGGTGGCGATCGAGAACGGCACCACGAACGACTTCCTCCGGGGTACCCCAGCGCTCGCGGGCCTGTATTCGCTCACGCTGAAAGTGACCGACACCGCGGGCACGGTCGACACCGCGACGGTGCTGCTGCACGTCACGTACGCCGAGGGGTTGGCGATCACCACCACCGTGCTGCCCGACGCCTTCATCAACCAGCCGTACCAGGTGAAGCTGTCGCACAACGGCGGGCGCGACGCGATGGGCATCACCTTCTCCGAGCCGTGTGTGTGGCAGGCGGTTCGACCGAGCGAGCCGTTCGTGTGCGCGGCCCGCGACACAACGCAGAAGCGCCCGGAGGGCCTCGACCTCGTGGGTGACGGCACCATCTTGGGCACGCCGACGGCCGCCGAAGGGACCTACAGCTTCTTGGTCAAGGTGGTCGACAGCAGCGGCCGGCAAGACACGCGGGGCCTGTCGATCCGGGTGCGGCCCGACTATGCGCCGTCGGAGCGCGGCGGCTGCGCGTCGATCGACCCCCTGGCGCTCGGTCTCGGTGCAGTGGTCCTTGCGGCTCTCCGGCGGCGCCGGTCATGAGCGCGGAGCGTTCTTTCATGTCTCAAGTCATGACTCGTTCATTGCTGAATCCGGTAGTGGTCGCGATCGCGGCGGCCTGCGTCGTCGGGGGGGCCACCGCGTCGTGTGGCAGCACAGGCAAAAACGCCTGCATCGACCGCAACGTTCGCTGCGAGAGCCCGCTGGCGTGTGACCCGGCCGACGGCCTCTGCAAGTGCGGCGGCCGCGGCGGC
>JAEUJT010000012.1 GCA_016793525.1 Archangium sp.
CTACTTCTGCGACATGCGCCGGGTCACCAGCGGCGCGCTCCAGCCGCACCTGTGCCTGCCCGACGTCACCAAGCCGCAGACCGCGGCGCTCAGCGTCGAAGAGCTCGAGCCCGGCACGGGCCGCATCACGGCGTTCGTCAACCCGGCGCCGGTCAACGGCTCCACGCCGCGCCTCGATCGCTGCACGCTGGGCCTGCGCCTCGCCAACGGCGTGCGCGGCCGGTGGACCGTGCAGCCCGGCTGCATCCAGCGTGAAGGTGTGGTGCAAGCGACGCCTCCGCTGTGGGACACCTCGGGCGCCGCCAGCGTGGCGATGTGCGCCATCGAAGCGCAGACCCGCGCGGTCAACCCGTGGACCATGGAGTCGTGTGAGTCGGGCCGCTTCTTGGGTGACCGCTCGTGCGGCTGCGGCGTCGGCTCGCGGCGGTGCGACCAGGGCAGCGGCGCCATTCACACCGCGCGCATGCAGGCGGTCAACGAAGAGCCGCTCCAGCTCGTCGACTCGGTGCTCCGCCGCGACGAAGACTACTTCTCGATTCTCACCACCCGCCGTGGCTTCGTGAACGGCCCGCTGGCTCAGCTGTACCGCGACAAACAGAACGCGACGACCTGGGCGGTGACGGCGCCGGCCGCGCGCGACGCGGTGCCTGACGTGGCCATCTCCGAAGCCACCACCTGGGTCGAATACACCCGCGACGCACAGGCATCTGGAGTGCTCACCACCCCGGCCTGGCTCTACCGCTTCCCGACCCAGCGCTCGCGCGTGAACCAGTTCTACGAGGCGTTCCTGTGTAAGCACTTCGCGCCGCCCGCAGGAGCCGACGCGCCGTCGCCCGAAGACAGCTGCAACCGCGAGAACAACCTCGCCAAGCGCTGCGGTTGCTCGTACTGCCACGCCACCATCGAGCCCACGGGCGCGCACTGGGGCCGCTATGGCGAGCGCAACGCGACGTACCTCGACCCCGAGGTCTTTCCCAAATACGACGCCCGGTGCCGCGACTGCGCGCTCAGCGGCGACACGAACTGCAACAGCGAGTGCGGCAACTACGTGATGCAGGCCTACGACGGCGACGGCGCCAACTCGCTCGGCCTGTTGCGCACCTACCTGTACCGCACCAACGACGAAGAGCCGAACATCGTCGGCGGCCCGCGGCTGCTCGTGCAGCGCATGCTGCAGACCGGCGACCTCGAGCGCTGCGCGGTGAAAAACGTGTGGAACGCGATGCTCGGGCGCCAGATGACGGCGGCCGAAGAGGCGCTCTACCTGAAGTCGCTCACCGACGGCTTCGCGGCCGAACACCACAGCATGAAGAACCTCATCTTCCACATCGTGAACACCGAAGCGTACCGGAGGGTCGACTGATGAAACGCCTACTGCTGTGGGCAGCCCTCACGCTCGTCGCTTGTTCGACGCGCCCGGCCGCCACCCAAGACGGTCAGCTCGAGAACGTCGACATGGGCGACCACCCGCCCATCACCGCGCTGCCTGACCCGGAGCTCAACGGCGGCCACACCGGCCGTGCCCCGCGTCGGCTGACGGTGGCGCAGCTGAAGCAGAGCATTCTCATCACCACCGGCACGCAGTGGAGCCGCATCGACGCGCTCGCCGCGTCGCTCGGCCAGGCCGACTTCGCGCTCACCGTGTCAGACTCCACCGAGCCCAACCTGGTGTTCGCCAAGTTCCTCGAAGACGGCGCCCGCGAGGTCTGCATTCGCGCAGCGCAGAGCGACCTGACCAAGCCGCAGGTCTCGCGGGTGTTGTGGCCTGAAATCGCCAACAGCGAAGCTGGCACCAACGGCCGCGACTTCACGCTGGTGCCCGACGACAGCAT
>JAEUJT010000183.1 GCA_016793525.1 Archangium sp.
CGTCGTCATCTACACCACGGAAAGCTGCCCCTACTGCCGGCAGGCCGAGCGGTTCCTCACCCAACACGAGGTGCCCTTCACCGCCATCGACGTCACCGGCGCCATCGTCCCCATCGACGCGAGCGACGCCGGGCCCATCGACGACCCGGGCCGGTTTCGGGTGACACAGCTTTTCGCGGCGACGTACGGCGCCACGCGCGATGAGGTGGAGCAGCAGCTGGGCCGGGTGCGCTTCTTCGGCTGGCGCTACCCGGTTCACCGGCGAGCGGTCGACGCGTTCACCCGCGTGGCAGCGCGGCTCGAGCCCTTCGTGGAGGCGCACCCCGAATTTCGAGTGCTGGTGAAGCCCATCGGCGGCACCTGGAGCTGGCGCACCATCAGTCGCTCGAAGAACCTCTCCGCACACGCCTGGGGCATCGCCATCGACCTGAACCCCGAATGGGGTCACTACTGGCGGTGGACTCGCCGCGGCGAGCCGTTGGTGTGGAGGAACCGCATTCCACAAGAAGTCGTCGACGCCTTCGAGGCCGAGGGCTTCATCTGGGGGGGGCGCTGGGTGCACTTCGACACGATGCACTTCGAGTACCGCCCAGAGCTGCTCAGCCCGCAGTGCAAATAAGTACCCCGGCCCGGAGGCTTGGCGACGGCACCCATTTCAGGCCTTGCGTCTTTCGAGCGTGCAAAAAAACGCGCCTGAAAATCGTCTCCCGCAGGTTCTGTGCAGCCAGGCCACAGCGGCGTTACATCTCGCTCGCACCGATTGGAGGCCTGTCGTGAAAGACGTCGTCATCTACACCACGGAAAGCTGCCCCTACTGCCGGCAGGCCGAGCGGTTCCTCACCCAACACGAGGTGCCCTTCACCGCCATCGACGTCACCGGCGATGACGACATGCGCATCAAGCTTGTCGAGCTGTCTGGAGGGCGGCGCACGGTGCCGCAAATCTTCATCGGGGGAGAGCCCATCGGGGGCTACACCGACATGGTGGCCCTGCACGCGAAGAACGAGCTCATGCCGAAATTGACGGGCACGCGCTGAGCTTCAGCGCGACGGGCCCCGCTTCACGAGGAGCGCCAGAAACGCCGGAGCCCCCAGCAGCGCGGTCACCACGCCCACCGGTGGCTCGGTGTTGAACACGTGAAACAGCGCGCGGGCCGTGGCGTCGGCCAGCGCCAAGAAGGCCGCTCCCAGCAGTGCGCTCGCCGGCACCAGCACGCGTTGATCCGTCCCGAAGAGCAGGCGCGCCAAGTGCGGCACCAACAACCCCACGAAGCCGATGAGGCCCGTCATCGACGCCGCGGTCGCCACCGCCACCGACGCCGCCACGAAGACCACCAACCGCGTGCGCCCCACGTCGAGGCCCAGGCTGCGCGCGTCGGCGTCTCCCAGCAGCAGCACGTTGAGGCGCCCCGCTTGCGCCACCAACACCGCGAGGCACCCCGCCACCACCACCGCCGCTGCAGCCAAGGTACTCGGCGCTTCGTGGCCCAGCGTGCCGGCGAGCCAGAAGAGAATCTCTCCGAGCTTGTCAGGCGCCACCAAGGTCTTGATGAAGACGATGGCCGCCAGGGCGAAGGCGTTGAAGATGACGCCGGCCAGCAGCGTGGCGTGGCTCCGCGCTCCACCGGCGATGCGGCCCACCGAGAGCACCACCGCCGTCGCGCCCACCGCGCCCACCATGGCGAACACCGACGGCGCTCCGAGGCCGGCCACCGACACCGTCAGGCCCAACGCCAGCGCCACCGTCGCGCCCAAGGCCGCGCCTCCGCTGACGCCGAGAATGAAGGGGTCGGCCAACGGGTTGCGCGTCAACGCCTGCAGCGCCGCACCGGAGGCCGCCAGCGCCGCCCCCACCACCAGCGTCAGCACCACCCGTGGGAGCCGGAGCGAGAAGAAGACGAGCGCCTCGGTGGAGCCTGGCGTCAACACGCCGGTCAACGTCAGCGGTTGTTGACCCACGGCGAGCGCGACCAGCGACGACACCGCCACGACACCAGCGCACACCGCCAGCACCCACGCCAGACGCGAAGCGCTGAAGCTCGGCGTCATTCCCACTCGGTGCGCGTCACCACCGGCAGCTGAAGCGCGCGCTCCCGGTCCAGGTCCAACGCGCCCACGTGGAGCGAGATGGGGCTCTGCACCCACTTGTAGATGCTCTGGGTGAAGAGCTTCACGAAGCGCTTCACCCACGCGTCGACGTTCGCCGCGTATTCCGGGAACATCGAAGCCACCACGGTGGCGACCTCCGCCGGGCTCAGCTTCTCTCCAGCGAAGAGGTGGAAACACGCGTCGAGCACCGGGAAGGGCATCAGCTCGTGCTCTCCGACTTGGTTCGGCGCCAGCTCCGGCCCCGCGGGCTGCGCGGTCACCAGGCGAATGCCGTCGTAGCCGTGCCGCTCGAGCAGGTACTCGAGCAGGTACATCACCACCGTCTTCGGCAGGTTGGAGATGACCGCCAGCGCCCCCATCAAATCGCCGCCGATGGTGGTGTAGCCGACCGACTTCTCCGACATGTTGCCCGTCTGGAGGAAGAGGCCTCCCGAGGTGTTGGCCCAGTTCCACATGCGCTGCGCCCGCAGCCGCGCTTGCACGTTCTGTGCGGTGATGGGGGTGACGTCTCCCGAGCCGAGCATCTGCCGCGTCGCCTGGAGCTCGCGCTCGAAGGCCTCGTCGATGTCGACCACCGTGAAGCGCACACCGAGCTCGCGGGCGATGGTCTCCGCGGCCTTTCGTGTGGCCTCGGAGGAGTACCGCGTCGGCATGTAGAAGGTCTCGATGGGCACCTTCGCGCGCGCGGCGTAGCGGTGGGCGATGAGGAGCGTCAGCAGCGAGTCGCGACCTCCAGACAGCGCGATGCCGAGGCAGCGAAAGCCGCCGGTCTTCTCGAAGTAGTCGCCGATGCCCAGCGCGAGGGCGTCGAGCAGGTCTTCGCAATAGACGCTCCGCGCCGGGGGAGGCGTCGACGGTGACGGGAGGAAGAAGCTGCGGTGCGACGGCACCGTGTACTTCAGCCCGTCGCGCTTCGTCGGCACGGGCACCTCGAGCGTGGGCACCGGGCTCGCGGTCTCGACCCACAACTTCTGGTCGTCGCGCCAGGTGGTGTTTTCGGTGCGCAGCCGCAGCGTGCGGTCGAGGTCGACCACCACCGACGACCAGCCGGCGCGGAAGCGCGGCAGCTCGAGCATCATGCGCCCGTTCTGGTTGACGTAGCCGCCGCCGTCGAACACCAGCCCGTCTTGCGCGCCGACCTGGTTCACGTAGGCAACCGTCACCTGGTGGTCTCCGGCGCGGGTGGACAACATCTCTCGCCGCGTGCCCTCGACCCCGATGCGGAACGGCGACGCCGACACGTTGCAGATGAGCTCGGCGCCCGCGTACGTGCGGCGGCGCATCGGGCCGTCGGCGCTCCACACGTCTTCACAGACCTCGGCGCCCAGCACCCCGAAGTCGCACTGAAAGAGAAAGTCACCCAGCGGCACGCCGCGGTGTGACTCGCGCATGCCCGGGCGGCCGCGCGCGAAGGTGCGACCCTCGTAGAAGATGTTGTACGTGGGCAGTTTTTCTTTCGGCACCAAGCCGTGCACGCGGCCGCCACCCACCACCGCCGCGCAGTTGTAGCGCAAGCCCTGGTGCGCCACCGCCACGCCCAGCACCGACACCAGCGGGAGCGACGCCGTCTCTTTCGCGTAGCGCTGCAGCTCCTCCCACTGACGTTCGATGAAGCGGTGCCACTGCACCAGGTCTTCAGCGGGGTAGCCGGCGACGAGCTGCTCGGGGAACACCGCCACCGTCACGTGCGCGGCGGCCATCTCCCGAACCTGTGCGAGCGCCTTGTCGACGTTGGCGCCGAAGGCGCCCACCGTGGTGTTGATGCTGCCGAGGCCGATGTTCACGAGTCGCATGCCGGGAGAACCTCGCTTTGCGCCCACCGTACTCCCGGCCACGGCGCTTCCGTGCGGTGAATCGTCGTGGCGCCTGCGTGGCTCTCACCCTCCAAGGAGAGTCACATGTGCCAAGCAGTGAAGTGCCGCGAATGCGGGAAGCCGACGTGGGTGGGCTGCGGCGCCCACGTCGAGCAGGTGTTGGGCCACATTCCCAAAGAGGCGCGCTGCCAGGGGCACGCCGTCGTCAAGCCCCCGGCGTCAGGGGCGCAACAGGGCTCGTGGTGGGCTCGCCTGGTCGGGCGGTAGGCAACCGCGCCCGCTGCTCTACACTCGCTCTATGCCCAGCGACGCCGACCTGCTGCGACGTGCCCACGGCGGCGACGCCGCGGCGCTCGAAGACCTCTTGAGTCGCCACGAGGCGTCCATCTACCGCTTCGGGCTCCGCATGTGCGGCAACGAGGCCGACGCGAAAGACGTGTTGCAGGAGACGCTGCTGGCGGCGTTTTCTCACGTTGGCGAATTCAGAGGCGAAGCGGCGCTGTCGACCTGGTTGTTCCAAGTGGCGCGCAGCTTCTGCGCCCGGGCGCGCCGGGGGGTCGCCGCCACCAGCCCACACGTCGGCCTCGACGCGCCCGAGGTTGCCTCGCTCCCCGCCGACACCCAACCCGCCGACGCGCACGCCCACGCCCGTGAGGTCGCACACGTCTTGACGGTCGCGATGCAGGCGCTCGAGCCGGCGCACCGCGAAGTGCTGGTGCTGCGCGACGTCGAGGGCCTCTCCGCCGAGGAGGCCGCGTCGGTGCTTGGCATCGAGGTCGGTGCGCTGAAGAGTCGGCTCCACCGCGCCCGCCTGGCGCTGAAGGCGGGCTTGAGCACGGTGCTGAGTGACGCGCCGCCGGGCGACGTCTGTCCCGACCTGGCCGAAGACCTGGCCGCCTTCGCGGCGTCAGACATCGACCAGGCCGCGTGCGCCCGCATCGAAGCGCACCTCGAGACGTGCCCGGCGTGCCGCAGCGCCTGCGACACCCTCAAGCGCACGGTGGCGCTGTGTCGTGCGCTTCCCGGCGGTGACGTGCCCGCGCCCATCAAGGCCGCCGTCAGGCGCGCGCTGCGCATGTGACTGGCCCTACGCCGTGCTCGGCACCTCACAGGCCACCGTCTCGACCTCGAAGGTCGGCTGCGCGGCAATGGCGCGCTTGACCGAACATTGCTCGGCGACGCGCACCAGCGCCTCCCGGTACTGCGGCGGGAACCCTGGCGGCACTTCGATGCGCACCTGCACGCGCCGCAGCACTCCGTCTTCATCGAACGTCGGCTCCTCGATGAGCCGAAGGCCCTCAGTCGACAGGCCCCGCTTGGCGCAGAAGCCCTGCACAAAGATGCCGGCGCAGGTGCCGAGAGACGCGAGAAACAGCTCGAAGGGGGTCGGCGCGGTGTCGCCGCCCCCGTTGTCGACCGGTTGGTCGGTGTGAATGACGTGGCCGCGCACCTGGGCCACGACGCGGCGTTGACCTGGCAACGTCACGACGATGCGACTGGGGTGGGACATGGGGAACCTCCACCGCGTGGGAGCCACCCACCCGCCCGGAGGGTTCGCCTCAGCGCCCTGGCGACCCCGCATCAGCCGCGACCACTCCAGCGTCGGCCGCGGAGGCCATTCGCTCGCGATACCGGCGCTGCGCCTCGCGCTCCACCCCGTGAATCGTGTCGCCCACGCCCTTCTCGTTGCCGAGGTTGACGGCGAAGCCCGGGAGCCAACCACCGGGGTCGACCGTGAAGCGGTAGACGACGTGGCTCTTGGTGCCATCACCGAGGGGCGTCACCAGCCAGCTGCCGCTGTTGAGGCGCAGCCGAGTGATGCCGGAGCGGCCCGGGAGCCGATCGGGAAAGGCCTCCCACTTGTTCTCGAAAGGGGTGGCCTCGCCGGGCTTCACCACCTGCAGGTGCCAGGTGCGCACCACGTAGTCGCGCTTGCCCACCACCGGGAGGTCGATGAGCGTGTACACGTAGACGCTCCCGTCGGGCAGCTTCTCGATTTCGCGCGAGTCCTTCAGGTACGGCATGAAGAAGCGAAAGCGCTCGACCCGCATCAGCGTCTCTTGCAGGTCGAACACCGGCGCGTCGATGTCTGACTCGGCCCAGACTTCTTTGATGGACGAGCCAGCCAGCGCGCGGTTCTTGATGGTGATGGGGCCGGTGAGCACCGTGTCCCACTCCTCGGCGTGCGCGCCCGTGGAGGCGGTGACGAACGCAAACACGGCGGTGGCGAGAAGCGAGCGCATCTCCTGCATCAACGTCGGCCTGGCCGCTGCATTCAAGTCTCGCGTGACGGGGCGCGGCATTTTCCCCTCCACGCGGGGAGGCCTAGTTCAACAGCCCGCCTTCGGGTGCCTCGGGCTTGAGGTGCCCCACGAGCGAGAGCAACTCGTCGGTGACGGCGCGCAGCCGCGACGACACGTTGAGCTCGCGCAGCACCTCGAAGCGCTGGGCCGCGCCCTCCATGATGGCGGCGGCCACCACGTCGGCCAGCAGCCCTCCGTGGGCGCGAGCGGTGACATGGGCGATGCGCTGGCCCACCTCGGGGGGCAGCCGGGCCACGAGCTCCCACACGGCTTGGCGCAGCGCTGTCTCTTCGGTCGCTTCGACTGACGCGTCGGGCAACACCTCGGCTTCGACCTCTCGGTACGGCTTGTCGAGCGGCCACTCGCGAATGATTCGCGCGCGGGCGACACCCACCAGCACCAGGTTGGAGCGCCCGTCGGGCAGCGATTCGGTGTGGCTGACGACGCCGGCGCAGACGATGTCTTCGAGCGCGGGGGCCGGCGCGCGCTCTTGCCCCGGCATGGGCTGCGCCATGGCGAAAACGCCGTCGCTGGCCAGGGCGTGCGCGACCATCTCCCGGTAGCGGGGCTCGAAGATGTGCAGCGGCAGCGCGCCGCCGGGCAGCACCACTGCCGACGCGAGGGGGAAAATCTTCAGCCGAGGGGCCGCAGCCCGCACCCGCTCGAGGGCTTCACTCACGCCGCGGCCTGCGCCGATGCCCCTTTGCGGTTGCGGAACCAGCCGATGATGCCGGGCAGAATCGAAAGGAAGACGACGACGATAATGACCTTCTCGATGTGTTTGCCGATGTCGGGCACCAGCGAGCCGATGAAGTAGCCGATGACCGTCATCGACAGCACCCACGACGCGCCGCCGGCGATGTTGAAGAGGGCGAAGCGGCGGTACGGCATCTGCGCGATGCCCGCCACCACCGGCACAAAGGTGCGCACGATGGGCATGAAGCGGGCGATGACAATCGCCTTGCCGCCGTGCTTCTCGTAGAAGGCTGCCGCCGCGCGCAGGTGCTCCTGCTTGAAGAAGCGCGACTGGGGCCGGTTGAAGAGCGCCGCGCCCGCGCGAGAGCCGATGAAGTACGACGTCGCGTCTCCGATGACGGCCATGGGGATGAGCAGCAGGTTGAGGTAGAGCAGGTTCAGCTTGCCCGCTGCGGCATAGGTGCCAGCCACCACCAGGAGCGAGTCGCCGGGGAGGAACGCCACCAGCGCGCCCGTCTCGAGGAAGATGATGAGCATCATGCCGGGGTAGCCGGCCCAGGTGATGGCCTGGCCGGGGTCTCGCAGCCAGCCGACGAGGGTGTGGTACAGCTCGATGAGCGCGTCCATGACGGCGGCGCGTACCACGCTGCCCCGCAATGCAAAAGGCGCAGAGGAGAGCCCTCGACGCCTCGCGGTGGCACTTCAGCTCGCGGTTACTCGCGCGACGCCGACTCCGAGCCTTCTTTCTTGGTGCTGGCCGCCATGGTGGCGAAAGCGATGTTGCCGTAGCCCGCCGCCGCGCAGCTGAACATCACGCGCTTGATGATGCGGAACTGCGAGCCCTTGTCGGCCTGAATGTTCACGTCGCCCTTGAAGGCGCCGGAGTCGTTGGCCGCGTTGTGCAGGTCTTCGAACTGCTTCTTCATGTCGCGCAGCTTCTCTTCGAGCGACGGGATGTTGAGGTATTCTTCGCGAGTCAGGTCGTCGACGCGGCCGATGAGCTGGCCCGAAATCAACACCTCGCTCTTCGACACCATCACCACCGGTGCGAGCATCAGCTCTTCGGTGTTGGCCGCCTCGGGCAGCGTGATGTCTTTGCTGAGCGACATGATTTCGCCCGTGGCCGAGAAGTTGGCGACGAGGAAGAGCACCAGAATCACGAACATGTCGACCAGCGGCGTCACGTTGAGGTCGGCGTTGGTGGCCTTGTGGCCGTGCAAGCCGTGGCCGAACACCTTGGAGTGCTCGAGCCGCTTACCGAAGCGCTTGCCAGGAGATTGAATTGCCATGATGCGTGTACCTCGAAAATCGTGGGTGAGCCGTTGCGGCGCAGCGGCTTACGTCGACGCCGGCGAGACGGACACGCTGGGGAATTGCGCACCGATGCAGTTGTCGATGATGCGCACCAGGTCGTCGTAGAGCACGGCGTCTTCGGTCTGCAGGGTGATGGAGGTCTGGTCGGGCTGGTCCTTCTTCACCTGAGCCAGGTTGGTCATCAGCTTCGACAGGTCGATGCGGCCCTTGTCGTCGCGGGTCACGGGAACCGGGTCGAACGGCGCGCCACCAACAGAGAGCTTGAGCTCTTTCTCGGTGATGAGCAGGTTGACGGGCTGTTTCGTGTCTTGCGGTTGCTGCTCTTCAGACGCGCTCTGCCCTGACTGCGACACCTGGAGGCGACCGAGCTGGGTCCACACCGCGGTCATGATGAGGAACACGATGGTCACGGCCATCAGGTCGATGAAGGGCACGAGGTTGATGGCCGCGTCCAACGGCTTTTTGCCACCTTTACTTGTGCCTAAATCCATTCCGCCGGCCATCGCTCACTCCTTCATCAGCTGCTGCGTGTACTGGTGTTCGCCACATCAGACAGCGGAGAGGAACTCGCGTTCCCCTCCGCGGATCAACACCCTCGACTGCTTACTCTTCGTGCGCCTGCGCGGGCACGGTGAGGTTCTTGAACTTGTCTTTGTTCTGCACGATCAGGTTCAGCACCGACACCGACGTCTCGTTGATGTCGTTGATGAGCGCCTGAGTGCGGCCGTTCAGAACAGAGAAGAAAATCAGGAGGGGGATAGAGGCGATGAGGCCGAACCGGGTGCAGTTCATGGCTTCACCGATGGAGCCGGCGAGGATGGTCGCGCGGTCGGCAGGCGACGCGTGCGCAACGGCCTTGAAGGAGTTGATGAGACCGTCGACCGTTCCGAGGAGACCGGCGAGCATGGCGGCGTTGCCGAGCATCGCGAGGTAACCCGAGCGCGCCTCGAGCTTCGGCGTCTCACGGAGCGACGCTTCGTCGAGGGCCGCCTGCACTTCTTCTTCGCCCTTCGGGACGTTCATCAAGCCCGACTTGATGACGTTGGTGAGCGGCGTGGGCTTCTGGCCCGCCACGTAGTTGATCGCCTTGTCGAGGTCGCCCGCGTAGATGTGCTTCTTCAGGCCGCGGAGGAAGCCGTCTTTGTTGATGGCCGCGCCGAAGAACAGCACGATGACGCGCTCGACGGTGATGGCGAGACCGATAACGAAGAAAAACGCGATGGGGTACATGCCCCAGCCGCCTTCGTTCCACGACGCCGCGATGCCGCCGAAGAAGCCTTCTTCACCGCCGCCACCTTCATTTGCCAAAATCGTCAGTTGTCCGAGCGTCATTGCGATGTTGCCTCCGAATCTGGATCAGCACGAGCCAGAAAAAGTCGGCGCACCATAGGCCCCGGGCAAAAAGCGTGTCAAGGCGCCTGCACATGCGCCAACTCCGCGCGGGTGCTCGCGATTTCTACCACTGTGCTACAGCCTCTCCCGCATGGCGCTGAAGCGCATTGGTGAGTTGCTCTTGGAGCGCGGTTCGATCACGCAGGCCCAGCTCGAGGCCGGCTTGGCCGCTCAGAAGCGCACCCGCCAGCGCCTCGGTATCACCTTGATTCAACAGGGTGTCATCAGCGAGGTTCAGCTGGCCATCGTGCTGGCGCAGTCACTCGGGTTCGGCTCGGTCGACCTGCCCAAGGTGCAAATCGACTGGAGCGCCGTGCACATGTTGCGCGCCCGCTTCTGTGAAAACCACGAGGTCTTCCCTTTCGGCATCGAGGGCAAGGGCACGCCTGAGAAGAAGCTCCTGGTGGCGATGAGCGACCCGCTCAACCAGAACGCCATCGAAGAAATCGAGTTCACCACGGGCTTGAAGCCGTCGATTCGCGTGGCGACGTACAGCCACGTGCGCGAGGCGATTCTCCGCTACTACCACAAGGTGCCTCCGGCCGAGGCCGCGGCCTCGGCGCGCGGCGTGGCCACCCAGCAGCGGCCACCGGCAGCGTCTCCGGCCCCGACCGAGGTGCCGTCGACCGAGGTGGTCATCGGCGAAGAAATCATCTCGGCGATGAACGCGGTGGGTGACCCCTCGCTCGAGAAGCTCATCACCGACCGGCAGAACCAGGCGCAGGCGAAGAAGAAGCTGCCCACCGGCGTGGCGAAAGACCTCGACTTTCTCTTCGGCGGCGCCGGCGACGAGGTCGAGTCGGTGGAGAAGCTCGAGCGCAAGTTCTGGGTGCTGATGCGCATCATGGCGCGCAAGGGCCTCATCAGCCGCGAAGAGTTCATGCGCGAGCTCGACGGCGACGAGTAAGGGCTCCGGCTCCGCGTGAGTCGCTACGGCTCCGCTGCGGCGCAGTCGACCAAGGTGGGGGTGAGCACGCGCACCAGCTCCGAGGGAACGAGCGCGCACAGCAGGCCCCGCCCTCCGGCGTTGATGTAGAGCCGCTCGAGCGCGGTGATGCTGCGCTCGCAGCACACGGGCAGCGTCTTCTTCGTGCCGAACGGCGACGTGCCACCCACCTGGTAGCCGGTGTGCCGCTCCGCCACCTCGGGCTTGCACGGCTTCACCTGCTTCACGCCCAGCTGCCGCGCGAGCGCCTTGGCCGAGACCTGCCGGTCTCCGTGCATCAACACCAGCAGCGGCGACTGGGTCTCCGTCTCGAACACGAGCGTCTTCACCACGGCGTGCTCCGGCACACCCAACTTCTGGGACGAGACCTTCGTGCCGCCGCGGTCGACGTAGTCGTACGGGTGGAGCGTGAAGGCGACGTGCTGGGCTTTGAGAAAGGCGGTCGCGCGCGTCTCCATGTCGTCACCGCACGTCGAGCAGCTCGACCTCGAACACCAGGGTCGACTTCGCGGGGATGCCCGGCTTCGCCTCGTCGCCGTACCCGAGCACGGGCGGCACGATGAGGCGCCGCACCTCGCCTTCTTTCATGCCGAGCAACCCGTCGTCCCACCCGCGAATGACCTGGCCCTCGCCCACCCAGAAGGCGAAGGGCTGGTTCTTGGCGCGCGAGCTGTCGAACACGCCTCCGTCGAGCAGCGTACCCACGTAGTGCACGGTGATTTTGTCGCCCTTCTTCGCCTCGTCGCCGTCACCTGGGGCCAGCACCTGCGTCACCAACCCCGACGTGTGGGTCACCGGGGCTTGAGGCACTGCGGGCGGCTTCGGAGCCTTCGTGCAGCCCACCACCACGAGACAAAGGACGAGCGCTCTCACGCCGGCGTATCGACCATCGGGAGACGAATGGTGAAGCGGGTGCCGTGCGCGGCCTCGCTGGCCACGGAGATGGTGCCGCCGTGGTTCTCGACGATGCCCTGCACGATGGAGAGCCCGAGCCCCGTGCCCTTGCCGTCGACCTTGGTGGTGAAGAAAGGCTCGAAGATGCGCTTCTGCACGTCGGGCGCCATGCCCGAACCCGTGTCGCTCACCACCACCACCGCGGTGTCGCCCTCGCGGGTGAGGGCGATGCGAATGACGCCTCCGCTCGGCGTGGCGTGGCAGGCGTTGGTGATGAGGTTGACGAAGACCTGAATCAGGTTCTGCCGCACCGCGAGGAACTTGGGCAGCTCGGCGAGCTCGCGCTCCAACCGCAGGCCGTGACGGGCCACCACGTGTTCGCAGTAACCGGCCGCGCGGTCGATGGTCTCGGCAAGGTCGATGGCCTCGGGCTTGTCATTGGCCGGTCGCGCGTAGCTCACCAGGTCGCGGGTGAAGCGCAGCACCCGCTCGGAGTTGTCGACGATGCGGCGGAACTTCATCGCGTCGCCACCGTCAGCCGCGGGGTTGGCCATGGCCCGCTGCAGCAGCGCGTCGGCGTAGGTGATGACCGCGGTCATCGGGTTGTTGATTTCGTGCACCACGCTCGCCGCGAGCTGGCCCAACGACGCGAGCTTCTCGGCCTGAATGACGCGGGTCTCGAGCTCGCGCACCTTGGTCAGGTCTTGCCCAATCGCGATGACGCCCTCGACCTCGCCGGTCTGGCTCATCACCGGGGAGATGGCGAAGGTGGCGCGCGCGGCTCGGCCTCCCGGCGTGGTGAGCTCGGTCTCGAACGACTCTCCGGGCTCGCCCTTCATCGGGCCGCTGAACATGCGGCGCATCTTGAAGTGGCCGGTCTCGGGCACGATGGAGAGCAGCTCGCGGCCCAGCACGTCGCCCTTCGACACGCCGGTGAGCTTGGCCAGCGCGCGGTTGAAGACCACGACCTTCCACTCTTTGTTCACGACGAGGATGAGCGCGTTCGCGTTCTCGAGCAGCTCCTCGAGGTACTTGCGCACGAAGGTGAGCTCGTCGATGAGCTTCGCGTTGCGCACCGCGACCGCCACGGTGTTGGCGAGCTGAATGAGCACCCGCTCGTCGGCCACCACGTCGGCGGCGAGGCCCTTGGGGTACTCCACGTTCACCACGCCGAAGAGCTGACCCGAGGCCACGAGCGGCGCGGCGATGCCCCGCACCGAGTCCTGAAAAATTCGCGGGAGCTCTCCGCCGGTCACCACCACCTTGTCTGACGGCAGGCCGTGGAGGTTGAGGTGCGTCTTCTCGACCATGCTGCGGCGGAGGTGCACCACGTCGCGCACGCCTTCGTTCATGCGCCCCTCGGCGTAGAGCGAGGTGAGCGCGCAGGTGCGTGGGTCGGTGATGCGCACCGCGAACGTGCGACCCGGGAAGAGGCCTTTCACGCCCTTGGCCACGGTGGCCACCAGGTCTTCTTCGCTCGCGGCGCCGGCCACGTTGCGACCGATGTCGAGCAGCTGCGACTCGACGCGGGAGTGCTCGATGAGCGCCCGGCCCGCGGCGGTGAGGGAATCGACGTCGGGCGCCTGGCTGCGCGCGAACACCGCGACGGTGTGCCCGCGGCGCGAGACGGAGAGCGACACGCGCTGGCCCGACTTGAGCTCGACCTCTGACGTGGTGGTGACGCCGTCGTTGGGCACCTCGACCGGCGCGGAGGCAAGCACTTCACCGAGCGGCGCGTTGGTGAGCGGCTT
Organism: Archangium sp.; assembly: GCA_016793525.1. Next base: position 13,219 of record JAEUJT010000183.1, read on the forward strand.
TCGACCGCACAGCACCTCGAAGGCCGCGTTCGCGCGGAGAATAACGAGCGACGTGTCGCAGAGCGCGGCGGGCGCGTCGATGAGGTCGAAGAACGCCTCGAACGCGTCGGCCACCGTGGCCAACGTGCTCACCGGCGTGGGAGACGACTCACTCTTCATGCGCAGACGCCTTGTCGAGGTCGACGATTTTCGCGGAGCCCACGTACGCCTTGGTTTCGAACTTCGTAATCTTACCGATTTTCTTCACGATTTCGGCCATGCGCTCGGCCTCGCGGTGAATGATGTCGACCGGGCGGTAGGTCGCGTCGCGCTCGTTGATTTTGCGCTTGAGCAGCTCGGCGTACCCCATGACCGAGGTGAGCGGCTGGTTGAGCTCGTGCGCGGCGGTGCCGGCGAGGGCCACGATGACCGCGTTCTTCTCGCTCTCGAGCAGCTTGGCCTCGGTGTCGGTGAGCTTACGCTCCAACGTGAGCCGGTCGCGGAGGTCGGTGAAGATGCCGACGGTGGCCGACTCGCGGTTGCCTTCGTAGAGAATGCTGGCGGTCATGTTCACCGGCACGCGCTCTCCGGCGCGGGTGAGAATCTCGGCCCGGCTCGTGGTGAGGCGCCCCACGCCGCCGTGCTCCGGCCCGCGCAGCCTGGCCATGATGTCTCGCGCCACGCCAGGCGGGTACAGCTTGGCCACCTGGAGCTGGTTGATGACCTCGCTCGCCGCCCAGCCGGTGATGGCCTCGGCCGCCTTGTTGAAGAGAATGACATTGCCGAACAAGTCGGCCGCGATGATGGCGTCGACCGAGGAGTCGATGAGTCGCTCCAAGAAGTCGCTCGTCTTGCGCAGGTCGTCGGCCATTTGCCGCTGCCGCGTCACGTCGCGCAGGGTGAGAATCGCGGTGCCCGCGTCGGGGTCACCGTAGAGCGGCGCCGCGGAGACCGAGAGCACGAGCCGCCGCCCTCCCGTCGTGCGCGCGTAGAGGTCGACGTCAGACCGCACTTTCCCCTGCGCCACCGAGTACAGCACGTCGACCAGCAGGCCTTCGTCGGTCGGGTTGGTGACGGTGTTGATGTGGCGACCCACCACCTCTTTCGCCGACGAGTCGAGCAGCTTGAGGCCCGCGGGGTTGAGCGAGAGCACCGTGGCCTTGGCGTCGAGAATGGCCACCCCGTCAGATAGGTGCTCGAAGTACGCGGCGTAGCGCTTGAGGGCGGCCGCGCGCTCCTCGGCGGCGATGCGGGCCAGCGTCTCGAGCTCGCGGCGGCCGCGCTCCGACTCGAGCTGGCGCACGTTGCGGAAGGCGATGGCGCTGGCCTGCGCGACGGTGGTGAGGAACTCGACCTCGCGCGGGTTGAAGGCGCCGCGGGCCGACGAGCGCCGCAGCAGCAGCACGCCCAGCACCTTGTTGCGCACGAGCAGCGGCATGGCCGCGATGTTGCGAATGCCGCGGGCGGCGACGCTTTCTTTCACGCCCTCGAGGAGCGGGTGCGACGGCGCGTCTTCGACGATGACGGGCTTGTGGGTACGAATGGCCTCGCGGATCTCCGGGTAGCGCGCGAGGTCGAGGCGCAGGTCGGTCACCGCCGCGTCGTCGCTCGCCGCGATGATGATGCCCTGGTTCGTGTCGTCGACGGCCACCAGGGCCACGCGGTCGATGTCGAGCTCCTCGGCGAGCCGGCGCGTCACGTCGTGCAGCAGGTCGTCGACGTTGGTGGCCGCCGCGTACCGGGCGGTGACGTCGAGCAGCACCTTGAGGTCGCGCTGCCGCTGCTGCGCCTCGTTGAGCGTCGCGAGCCGCGCCTGGAGCCGGTGCAGCCGGGGGATGAGCTCGGTCTCCATCGTGGCGGGGGCGAGCACCTCCAACACGCGCGG
>JAEUJT010000200.1 GCA_016793525.1 Archangium sp.
CGTCGACGTGGCCATCACCTCGGCGCTCGAGGCTCGCTTCGTCTCGGCGGTCTGTCGCGCGGCGCCCTCGGTGCTCGCGGTGGCGCCTCCAGCCGATGTGGCCTCGGTCAACGCGTGGACGGACGCGCTCGAGGCCGTGCCACAGCGCCTCTCGGCCCCCTCGGGCAACGCGCTGGCGCGCCTCCAACGGCGGCTCTTTACGCCCGATGAGCCGTTGGAGGCCGGCGCGGTCTTCGATGAATCTGTCGAGCTGCTGTCGGCACCTGGTGAGGCGCGGGAATGCGTGGAGCTGGCCCGCCGAGTGATGGCCCACGCGCGCGCCGGAGTGCCGTTCGAGGCCATGGCGGTGGGCCTGCGCAACCCGGGGCTGTACCGCGCGCCCCTCGAAGAAGCGCTGCGCCGCGCGGGAATTCCCGTGCACTTCGCGGCCGCGACGACGCGACCCGACCCCGCGGGGCGTGCCTTCACCTCGCTCCTCTCCTGCGCGCTCGAGGGGCTCTCGGCGAAGCGTTTCGCGGAGTACCTCTCTCTGGGCCAGGTGCCTCGCGACGATCACGGAGCGCCGCCTCCCGCCTGGGCCACCGACGTCATCGCCTCGATTCGCGGAGACGAGCTGACGTTGCCAGACGACAAAAGTCCCGCCGACGCGCCGCCACCTCCCGAGCCGGTGGAAGACGACGCGCCGGTGATCGCTGGAACCTTGCGCGCCCCGAGAAAGTGGGAAGCGGTGCTGGTCGAAGCCGCGGTGATCGGAGGCCTCGATCGCTGGAAGCGCCGACTCGCCGGCCTCCGTCGCGCGAGAGCGAAGGAGCTCGAGCTCGCGGAACTGACCGACGCGCAGCGCAGCCGGGCCGAGCGAATGGTGGGCGACGTCGACGCGCTCCAGGCCTTCGCCCTGCCCGTGCTGACCTCTCTCGACACGCTGCCGACGACGGCGACATGGAGGGTGTGGCTCGAGGTCTTGGCCTCGCTCGCGACGCGGGTGCTCCGTGCGCCGGAGCGGGTCTTGGCGTTGCTCTCTGAGCTCGCGCCCCTCGGAGACGTTGGCCCAGTGACGTTGCGCGAGGTGTACGCGGTGGTGGCTCCGCGGCTCACCGAGCTGACGCAACTCCCAGACACCGACGCGCACGGTCGACTCTTCGTTGGGCCCATCGACGCGCTGAGAGCGCGCGCGTTCGACGTGGTCTTCGTGCCTGGGCTGGCGGAGCGGCTGTTCCCCCAGAAGCTGCGCGAAGACCCGCTGCTGGCCGACGACGTGCGCGTGAAGCTCAGCCCTGCGCTGGAGACGAACACCACCCGCGTCATTCGAGAACGTGCGCTGCTGAACCTCGCCGTCGGCGCCGCGCGGCGCGCCGTGGTGTGCAGTTGGCCCCGGCTCGAGACAGAAGCCGCCCGGCCGCGCGTCCCCTCCTTCTACGTGCTCGACGTGATGCAGTCTGTCGACGGTCAGCTGCCGAGCTTCGAGACGGTGCAGCGCCGCGCGGAAACGGCGGGGGGCGCTCGCCTCGCCTGGCCCGCCCCGCTCCTCTCGACCTCCGCCATCGACGACGCGGAGTACGACTTGTCGGTGCTCGACTCGGTGCTCCGCGGTCGACTCTCCGCCGAGGGACGAGCGCACTACCTGGTGGCGAACCACGCGACGTTGGCTCGAGCGCTGCGGGCGCGGCACCAGCGCTGGTCGTCGAACCGGTGGACGAAAAACGACGGGCTGATCTTCGCCTCGCGTGAGGAAGCTGCGGCGGTCTTGAATGCCCACTCGCTGCGAAGCCGCGCCTTCGCACCCACCGCGCTCGAGAAGTTCGCTGGCTGCCCGTACCGCTTCGTGTTGTCGGCGCTCCACCGGTTTCGCCCGGTGCGCATGCCCGAAGCCATCGAGGCGCTGGGGCCATTGGAGCGCGGTTCGCTCACCCACGAGGTGCACTACCAGCTGCTGTCTCGACTCCGAGACGAGAACGTACCGGTGCGCACGGAGACGTTGCCGCGCATCTTCACGGCGCTCGACGAGGTGCTCGCCACGGTTTCGGCGGAGTTCTTCGACACCTACGCGCCGGCGATCGAGCGGGTCTGGCTCGACGGCGTAGAGACGACGCGCGCCGACGTTCGAGAGTGGCTGCGCCGCACCGCCGCCGACGAAGGCTGGCAGCCGTGGCGCTTCGAGCTGAGCTTCGGGCTCGGGCTTCGCGCCCAGCAAGATCCTGCAAGCCGCGCCGAGCCAGTGACCATCGACGGAGCCACCCTGCGCGGGTCCATCGACCTCGTCGAGCGGAGCGCTGAAGGCCGACTCCGCGCCACCGACTACAAGACAGGCAAGGCGCGCGCTGAGCCGGGAAACGTCGTCGGAGGCGGTACGCAGCTGCAGCCGGCGCTCTACGCGTTGGTGCTGGAGCAGCTGGAGCCTCAAGCGCGCATCGACTCCGGGCGGCTGTCGTACTGCACGCAGGTCGGTGGCTTTCAGACGGTCACCACCCCGCTCGACGACGTCACTCGGCGCGCGGTGAAGACGGTGGTGCAAGCCATCGACGGATCATTCGAGAGCGGCTTTTTCCCCGCGGCGCCCGACTCAGGTGAATGCAAGTGGTGCGACTTCGTGGCGGTGTGCGGCCCCGATGAAGAGCGGCGGGTGGCGAAGAAGCTGAAGTCGCCTCCATCGCGCGAGCTGCTGAAGCCGGTGCTCGTGGTGAGGGCGCTGCCATGACGCGCCCCGGAGATGTGGCCGTACGCCAACGGCTGCTCGAGCAACTCGACACGTCGTTCGTCGTCGAAGCGGCCGCCGGCACAGGAAAAACAACGGTGCTCGTCGCCCGCGTGGTGGCGCTCGTTCAGTCAGGCAAGGCGCTGCTCGAGCGGATCATCGCGGTCACGTTCACCGAAAAAGCCGCGGGCGAACTGAAGCTGCGGCTGCGCGACGCCCTCGAACGCGCGCGTCAAACGGCCCCCGAGCCCGCCGCGACGCACTTGCGCCACGCGTTGGAACAGCTCGAAGCCGCGCGTATCGGAACCATTCACGGCGTGTGTGCCGATCTCCTTCGCGAATACCCCGTGGAAGCCGGTGTCGACCCGATGTTCGACGTCGCCGCCGAAGACGAAGCAGCCGGGCTGTTCTCTCGTGCGTTCGAGCGCTGGTTCGAGCACGCGGTGGCCACGCCGCCCGAGGGGGTACGTCGCCTCCTCCGCCGACGCCCGCAACGATCCGACGACGAGGCGCCACGCGAGCTGCTCCGTTCTGCGGCGTGGAGGCTGGCGGAGCACCGCGACTTCGACGGCGCGTGGGAGCGGCCGGGCTTCGCCCGAGAGGTGGCCATCGACGCGGTGGTGCAGCGCCTCGAGCGGCTCTCTCTGCACGCCCGCGCCTACACCGGTGATGGCTCGAGCCGGTCGAGCCCCTTCATCGACAACCTGCGCTCCGTGGCGCGCTTCGTCGACGATCTCCGGCACCGGGAGAGCGTCCGTGAGCGCGACTTCGATGACCTCGAGGCCGGGCTCACCGTGCTGGCGCGCGACTGGAACTGGGAGCGTGCGCCGTGGAAGCGCGACACGTTCAATGGCCGCACCACCGATGACGTGGCCCGTGAGCGCGACGACACCTTCGCAGAGCTGAAGGCCTTCAAGAACGCGAGCGAAGGCGATCTCGCCGCGTGCCTCCAAACCGAGCTCCGGCCGATTCTCGACGCCTACGAAGACGAAAAAGCGCGCGCGGGAACGCTCGACTTCGTCGATCTGCTGCACAAAACGCGCACCCTGCTGCGGACCCAACGCGCAGTGAGGGCGGCGCTGCGGCGGCGGTTCTCCCACGTGTTCGTCGACGAGTTCCAAGACGTCGACCCGATGCAGGTCGAGCTCGTGCTGCTGCTCGCCTCGAGCACGCCAGACATCGACGACGCGTTCTCCACCACCATCGCGCCCGGAGCGCTCTTCGTGGTCGGAGACCCGAAGCAGTCGATCTACCGCTTTCGCCGGGCCGACATCGCGCTGTACGAGCGGGTAAAACAACATCTGGTCCGCCAGGGCGCGCAGGTCGAATACCTGTCGACGAGCTTCCGCAGCACGCCGGGCATTCAAGCCGCGGTGAACGCCGCGTTCGCGCAGATCATGACGCCAGAGACGCCGGGCCAAGCGCAGTACGTGCCGCTCGAGCCGCACCGCCCGCGCACCCCTTCGCAGCCGAGCCTGGTGGCGCTGT
>JAEUJT010000228.1 GCA_016793525.1 Archangium sp.
GATGGTCTTTGACGGAAACACGCGGCGCCCGTTGCTCTTCACCAGCACCGGCGAGACGTGGACGTGGGCCGGCTCGACCTGGCACGCGGCGGCGTCGAGCGCCCAACCGACGTTGGACGGCTTCTCGATGGCCTTCGACACCTCGAGCCAGAACGTCGTGCTCGTCGGCGCCCTGCAAACCTTCAGCGGCTCCGTGCATCAAACGTGGACCTGGAACGGCGCGCGGTGGGCACTGGAGGCGCCAGCGACCTCCCCGCCCGTGCGCTCAGACGGCGCACTCGCCTACGACCCGGTTCGGCAGAAGGTGGTGCTCTTCGGCGGCCGCGACCCGAACACCGTCTCGTTCCGCAGCGACACCTGGGAGTGGACCGGCGCTGACTGGGCGCAGCTGGCGCCGGCGACAGCTCCGGCCGGGCGGCAGAACCCCGCGGTGGCGACCGACCTCGCGCGGCAACGCATTGTGCTCTTCGGAGGCTGGTCGACCTTCACCAACACCCTGAGCGAAAATTGGGACTGGGACGGTGCGACGTGGGTCCAGAGGTTCCCGCCGTCATCGCCGTCGGCTCGCTCCGCGACGGCCATCGCGTACGACGCCAGCCGCCAGCGCGTCGTCATGTTCGGCGGCACGACCTCGAGCGGCGCGTCGAATGACACCTGGGAGTTTGACGGCACCACCTGGCTGCTGCGCTCGCCGCCGCACGCCCCCTCGGCGCGTGCCTACGCCACCATGGCGTACGACCGCGACCGTCAGCGCATCATCTTGTTCGGAGGTGAGGCGCAGGGCTCCCGGCTCACCGACACCTGGGCGTGGGACGGCGCCGACTGGGCGCTCCACCCAACGTTGACGGCGCCGCGGCTCATTCTGGGCAGGCTCCCGCGCGTGGTCTACGACCAGGCCCGCCAGCGAACGACGCTCTTCACCGGCGGCGACATGTGGATCTTCCTTCCCTAGCGGTGGGTCCAGGCGCGATGTCACGGCCCATGCGTCTCTGGCTCGTGGGGCTGTGCATCGCGCTGTCGTCGTGCCGAGCTGCCGACGTCTCCGCCGTGGTCGACGCCGGCTGTGCGCCGGAGCCGCTCTTCGGCCAGCCCATCGCCGCCACCGGCCTCGACGAGACGCAGTGCACACCGTCGTGCGCCACATGCGGCAGCTTCACCTCACCCGACTTCACCGACGAGCGGCTCGAGGCCTTGACGCAGTGGACTTTGACGACGCCCGTCGCCGAGCTGACGACGACGCCGTACGACGCGCCGCCTCCACCAAACGACGGCGTGTGTGCGGTGGTGGTCGATGACCTGGCGGCGCGCAGCTACCACCTGCAGACCTTCACCGACGTAGCCGAGGCCGACGCGGCCGGAGCGATTCTCACCCACCACGACGCCTGCGGGGTGTGCAGCACCTTGAAAGACTTCGTCGTGTACGCCCGCGAGCGCGACGTCGGGTCGAAGGTGAAGAAGTGCGGCTACGACAGCTTCGGCAAGTCGTTCTCGTTCCTCGTCGGCTGCATCGAGGCCATCGGCTTCACCACGCCGTGCGCGCAAATGTGGGCGTACAACACCGACAACACCCGGGCGCAGTGCTTCAGCCCGTGCATCTTCGGCGACCAATCGGTGTACCAATACGCCGACGGCCGGCTGAACGACTGCCTCGCCTGCGACGAAGAGAAGAGCGGCCCGGTGTTCAAGGCCGTGGCCGGGCGCACGCGGCGAAACACCGGCCTCGCCACGTCCATCTGCCGGCCGTGCAGTGAGGTTCGACCCGTGGCCCACGCGTACCCATGAACGTCTTGGTGGTCGGCGCAGGCGCGGTCGGTCAGGTCTTCGCGCTCTCGTTGGCGCGCGGCGGCGCGACGGTTTCATTTCTCGTGCGGCCGAAGCACGGCGCACGCGACGCGCTCCAGCTCTTCGAACAAGGCGGTGAGGCCAGCACGTTGACCGCCCAGTGGCTGACGAGCCTCGACGCGTTGAAGCGCCAGTCATGGGACCAGGTGTGGCTCGCGGTGCCGGCGACGGCGTACGAAGGCGACGAGATTCCGCGCGTGCTCGAGGCCACAGGAGACACGACGGTGGTGGTGCTGGCGACCGAAGGTGGCGACCTGGTCCCCGCTGCTCGCCGCGTGCTGGGCGCGATTCCCTTCATGGCGTGGCAACACCCGCTGCCGGGGCAACCGGGAGCGCCGGGCGTCGCGTACTGGTGGCCTCCCCTCGCGCAGGTCCCGCTCAGCGGCGTGGCGCCCGAACGCGTCGAGGCCGTGCGCGCGCTGCTCCGACGAGGAGGCCTGAGAGCCCAGCGCGTCGACGACGTGGCGAAGCTCGGTGCTCCGGTGACGGCGCTGTTGAATGCCAGTGTGGTGGCGCTCGAGGCCGCGGGGTGGAAGCTGCGCGACTTTCACGGCCGGTGGACCACGCTCGCCGCTCGAGCCGCCCGCGAGATGATGCGCATCGACGGAGTGTCTCCGGTATTTCGCGCCGTCACCCGTGGACCTGCGTTGCGCGTCGTGTGGTGGCTCGCGGCGAAGGTGGTGCCGTTCGACCTCGAGGCCTACGTGCAGTTCCACTTCACCAAAATGGGTGAGCAGACCCGAGCAGGGTTGGGCCGGTGGATTCGAGACGGGCGCGAACGGGGCCTGCCGGTCGACGCGCTCGAAGCGCTGAAGCACACGCTGCCTCGGTAAAGCCCCTGCGCGACGTCGCGTGCGTCAAAGAGCAGCCAGGGTGGTACCACCTACGCCGCATGAGACTCGCTCTGGCCGTGCTGGCCTGCGCAGCGTGTGCGCCGATGATGGTTCAGACCTCGGCCGGACCGACCACCGAGACGTCGTTCTTCTGCCGGTACCAGAAGAACCCGATCGGCCTGAGCCCGGGCGTGCTCGAGTTGAGCGGCCGGCCCTTCGGGCGCTTCACCGTGTCACCGACCGTGGGGCTCGACCTCAAGGTGCCACTCGGCCCGGTGACGCAACCGCTCGGCCTCAACGCCACCACCGGCTGGGTCACCCTGCGCGCGCAGTACCGCCCGACCGAGGGCCTTCGCCTCCACGCGGTGAACCCCGTCACGATGGGCGTATACTCGCTGGGGCGCTACGGCGCGTACCGCTCCGTCGGCCAGCGTGAGAACCGCTTCGAGCTCGAGCCCGAGGCCTCGAGGGTCTTCTTCCCCACTCGACCGCTGCGCGTGCAGCTGACGTGTGAAGAGACCTCGCTGACCGTGCCCAACGACAAGGGCAACTTCGACCAGGCTGAAGAGCCCGTTGACCAGGTCGAGGTGGCCTTCGATGTCGACATTCCCGTGTCGGCGACGCCGGGCGGCACACCCGTGGGCCGGCTGCGCTTCACCCCCGAGCTCGTCGACACGGTGTCGAGTGGGCCGCCGGCTCCTCCGGAACCCGACGTTCGGCTCGCGGCGAAGCTCGATGAGCGAGACGGGTGGGTGCACATTCGAGCCGACGACTGGCCCGGGGTCGTCAAGGGCTGGGTGCCGCAGCGCTTCGTGAAGCCGCACCCTCCGGTGGACTCCGGCAACGGAGGGATCTTCGGCATCGGCGGAACCTCGCCCAAGGCCGAGAAGCCGACGTGGCCCAGGTGCACCAACGAGGTGCCGCTCTTCATTGCACGCGGCACGTCGCTCGAGCGCGTCGGCACGGTGCACCCGGGCGCTGCCGTCGTTCAGCGCGGCCGCCTGGAGCGGTGGACCGAAGTCGACCTGCCGGAGCTCGCGTGGCTCACGCTCGAACCTGGCGTGACGTGGGCGCTGGCTCCCGACGACTTGCCGCGGTGTCTGTCGACACACAACGCGCCAAGGTAGCGCGCGTTCTTCATCTGCCCCGCGTCGGGCTGCCCTGTAAGAAGGAGCGCGCCCAACCAAAATCTGCTGGGGGCCTCAGAATTTCGTGGCGAAGCAGGCGTCTCGCACGCTCCTTTTCCCTGCGAAGCACGCCTGGCACCTGCCTTGCTCAACGGCGCGTCGGCCGGAGACGTCAGGAGACTCGTACACATGAACACGTCGATGAAGCTGAGCGCCGCCGTTGTCGTAGCGGCGATGACCGGATGCGCAGGAATACCGGAAGCGCCGGGTACCGAGGCCGCTTCGTCGCTCGCGCGCCTCACCACGGCAGCACCCGCGCCTGACCTGGCCAAGGCGGTCACCGGCCACAACGAGCTCGCGCTGCGCCTCTACCGCGAGCTGCGCGCCACGCGCCCAGGGAACGTCTTCTTTTCGCCGACGAGCATCTCCGTGGCGCTGTCGATGACCTTGGCGGGCGCCGCGGGCACGACCGCGCAGGAGTTCAGCACCGTGCTCGCGAGCACGCTCGACCCGGCGGCGCACCACGTGGCGATGAATGACCTCGACCGACAGCTCCGGTCGCGCGGCGCGGGCGCCAAAAGCGCCGACGGCAAGGCCTTTCGCCTCGTGCCGACCAACCAGATTTTTTCGCAGCGAGGGCTGCGGGTGAAACAGCCGTTCCTCGACACCCTCGCGCAGCAGTACGGCGCGGGCGTGCGGCTGCTCGACTTCGCGGCGCAACCCGAGCCTGCGCGACAGTCCATCAACAGCTGGGTGGCGCAGAGCACGGAGCAGCGAATCCCCGAGCTGCTCCAGCCCAGCACCATCGACCCCGCGACGCAGCTCGTGCTGATCAACGCCATCTATTTCAACGCCGCGTGGAGGAATGCATTCGAGCCAGCGCAGACCCAGCCCGGCCAGTTCCACGCGCTCTCTGGGGCGACGCCGACGGTGCGGTTCATGAACAACCACGAGCTGAACGTGCGCGCGGGGCAGGTCGACGGCGTCGAGGTGGTGGAGCTCCCCTACGACGGTGACGAGCTCTCGTTCATCGCGCTCATGCCGCCGGTGGATGCGCTTGGCTCGTTCGAGCAGTCGCTCACCGCGGCAGCGCTCGAGGCCACTCTCTCCGCGCTCCACACCGAGACGCTCGACCTGGCGCTGCCCACGTTCGAGCTGCGGTACGGCAAGTCGTTGAAGGCTCCGCTCCATGCGCTGGGGCTTCAGAGCGCGTTCAGCGGAGACGCCGACTTCAGCGGCATCTCCGACGGAGAGCTCGTGGTGAGCGACGTGGTGCACG
>JAEUJT010000267.1 GCA_016793525.1 Archangium sp.
CCGCGCGTCCCACAGGGCGGCCTCGGCGGCCTTGCGAATGCCCCGGGCCACGACCTCAAATGGCACCTCGGTGGCGGCCCAAGCCTCGACCAAGTCGTAGTCGGCAGGGGAAAGCGACACCCCGCGCCCTCGGTAGGCCACGAAGCAGTCTTGCACCCGTTCGTGGAACGACGCGCTGTCAGGGAGCAAACTCATGAGTCGTCGACCGAGGGAGCATGTACTGCGTCCTTGACAGGCCTGCACAGCGGTGCGAACACAGGCGCCGGTTTTTCCGGGTCCTTAGCTCAGTGGTAGAGCACTACCTTGACACGGTAGGGGTCGCAGGTTCGAAACCTGCAGGACCCACTCGCTGGTTCTTGACGACGTCGACGTACGACGTCGTCGGATCAGTGCAGTGAATCCCTTCACAGCGTAAGAGCGTCCCCCATGTCTGCCAACGTCACCATCACCTTGCCTGACGGTTCCAAGAAAGAAGCGCCGAAGGGCGTGAAGATCGCCGACTTCGTTCGTGAATCCATCGGGCCCGGCCTGGCAAAAGCCGCGCTGTTCGCTCGCGTCGACGGCAAAGACGTCGATCTCTCGCGCAGCATCGAGCAGGACTCGAGCCTGCAGATCTTCACTTCGAAGTCGCCCGAGGCGCTCGAGCTCGTTCGCCACGACGCCGCGCACATCGTCGCCGACGCGGTGCAGCGCCTGTTTCCCGGCACTCAAGTCACCATCGGCCCGAGCATCGAAGAGGGCTTCTACTACGACTTCTTCCGCGAGAAGCCGTTCACCCCCGACGAGCTCGAGAAGATCGAGGCGCTCGCCAACGAAATTGTCAAAGCCGACCTGCCGTTCCGCCGCGAAGAGGTGGCGATCGCCGACGCCATCGCGCTCTTCGAGAAGAAGGGCGAGAAGTTCAAGGTCGAGATCGTCAACGACATCGTCGCCAAGGGCGCGAAGACCCTGACCCTGTACCACCACGGCGAGTGGGTCGATTTCTGCCTCGGGCCCCACGGGCCGTCGACCGGGAGAGTCGGCGTCATCAAGCTCCTCTCGAGCTCGGGCGCGTACTGGCGCGGCGATCACAACAACCCGATGTTGCAGCGCATCTACGGCACCGCGTTCTTCGACAAGAAGCAGCTCGAGGCGTGGGCCAAGCAGCGCGAAGAGGCCGCCAAGCGCGACCACCGCAAGCTGGGCAAAGAGCTCGACCTGTTTCACTTTCACCACTTCGCGCCGGGCTCCGCGTTTTGGACCCCGAAGGGCACCGCGCTCTACACCTCGCTCCAAGGGTGGATGCGCCGCCTCACCACCGAAAACGGGTACGTGGAGATCAAGACCCCGCTCTTGTTCAACAAGGGCCTGTGGGAGATCTCCGGCCACTGGGGGAAATACAAAGAGAACATGTTCCTGGTGCAAGACAGCGAGACTGAAGAGCTGCACTTCTCGCTCAAGCCGATGAACTGCCCGTCGCACCACCTCTACTTCGGGTTCAAGAAGCACTCGTACCGCGACCTGCCGCTGCGCTTCGCGACCCACGACGTGCTGCACCGCAACGAGCCGGCCGGAGCGCTCGGCGGCCTCACCCGCGTGCGTCAGTTCGCGCAAGACGACGGCCACATCTACTGCCGCGAAGACCAGATTCCCGGCGAGGTCGAGCGCTTCGTGAAGATGCTCGATCGCGTCTACAACGCGGTGGGGCTCACCTACCAAGCGAAGCTGTCGACCCGGCCGGCGCAGCGCATCGGCGATGATTCCTTGTGGGACCGGGCCGAGGCCGCGCTCAAGCAGGCGCTCGAGTCGCTCAAGCTCCAATACGAGCTCAAGCCCGGCGACGGCGCGTTCTACGGCCCGAAGATCGACTTCGACGTGTCCGACTCCATCGGCCGCAAGTGGCAGCTGGGCACCATTCAGCTCGACTACAACGCGCCCTCGAAAGAACGGTTCGATCTCACCTACGTCGGTGAAGACAACAAGGAGCACCGCCCGGTCGTTTTGCACCGCGCGGTCTTCGGCTCCTTCGAGCGCTTCATCGCGATTCTGATCGAGCACTACGCGGGCGCGTTCCCGGCGTGGCTGGCGCCGATTCAGGTGTGCCTGGTCACCGTGGCCGATCGCCAGAACGAGTACGCGCTGAAGGTGAAGAGCGAGCTCGAGGCGAAGGGCTACCGGGTCGAGTTCGATCAGCGCGGCAGCACCATGCAGGCGAAGATCCGCGAGGCGCAGATGCAGAAGATCCCCTTCACCTTGGTGATCGGCGATCGCGAGGCCCAGGAGAACGCCGTCGCGCCGCGCCGCTATGGCGGTGAAGATCTCAAGACCATGCCGCTCGCCCAGTTCGTCGAGCTGTTGGCCAAGGAGAGCGCGCTCCCGTAAAGCGCGGGGAACCTCGTTGACGGGGCAAAACCCCGTCGTTACGGTGCCGCGCCGTTCAACCCCGAAGTCCCCTCGGTGAAACTCGCCATGGCCGTGAAAGACATTCTCGAGACCGAAATCCCCAACCGCCTCAAGGCCAAGCCTGAGCTGGGTAAGGACATCAACGCCGTCATCCACTTCAACATCACCGGCGACGGTGGCGGCTCGTGGACGCTCGACTGCACCAAGAGCGAAGACTGGGCGACCAGCGGTATCAACGGCGAATCGAAGATGACCATCACCTGCGCCGCGCCCGACTTCGAGAAGATCGTCTCCAAGCAGATGAACGCGCAGATGGCGGCGATGCAGGGCAAGCTCAAGTTCAAGCCGATGGACATGAACCTGGCGATGAAGCTCGCCAAGCTGATCGGCTGAGCTGACCGCAGCGTGAAGGTCGAAGTGGGGTCCGTCGGTTCCGGCGGGCCCTTTTTCGTTTCTGCAGACTGGAGTCTCGCGTGGGCCCGCTCGCCGATGTGAAGGTGTTGGATCTGTCGCGGCTGCTGCCGGGCCCGTACGCAACGCTCGTGTTGGCCGATCTCGGCGCCCAGGTCGACAAGCTCGAGGCGCCTGGCGTCGGTGACTATGCGCGGAACATGCCGCCCATGAAGGGCGAGGCTTCGGCGCTCTTCGCCGCGCTGAATCGAAACAAGCGCTCCATCGCCCTCGACTTGAAGACGGCTGCCGGCGTGGCTGCGCTGAAGCGGTTGGTGACCCGCTACGACGTGTTGGTCGAGAGTTTTCGCCCCGGGGTGATGGAGTCGCTCGGCGTCGGCTTCGAGGTGCTGTCGCGTGAGAACCCGCAGCTCGTGTACTGCGCGATCTCTGGCTTCGGCGCGACCGGGCCCGATCGACTCAAAGCAGGGCACGACCTCGGCTACGTGGCGCGGGCCGGAGTGTTGGGGCTCGGAGGCGAGGCGGGCGGTGCCCCAGGTATGCCCGGAGCCCAAGTCGCCGACATCGGCGGCAGCCTCTTCGGGCTCGTCGGCATTCTCGCAGCACTCCATGAGCGGCAGCGCACCGGGGTTGGCCGCTTCGTCGACATCTCCATGACCGAAAGTGCGCTCGCCTTCGTGCACATGCACCTCGGGGCGCGGTTG
>JAEUJT010000270.1 GCA_016793525.1 Archangium sp.
TCGGGGGGCGGCGCGAATGAAGAGTGGCAGGCGGTGCTCCCCAACCCGGGCGTCGGCACCTACCTGTTCGCGTTTCGCTTCACCCACGGCACCGGCCCGTGGAGCTACTGCGACGCCGACGGCCTCGCGACCGGAGGTTTCACCGAAGCCCAAGCCGGCCAGCTCTCGGTGCAGGTCCCCTCCGTCGAGCGCTGCGTGCTTCAGTTCCCCCCGACGCTCACCTCGCGTGAAGGCCGCCAGTCGGAGCTCGTCTACGGCCGTGTGTACGCGCCGGGCATCACCGACGGCGCCGGCGCGGGAGCGGGCATCGAGGCCGAGCTTGGCGTCGGCGCCTCGAACCAGCAGCCGAGCGACGCGGGCTGGCAGTGGACTCCCGGGGCCTTCAACGTCGACGTGGTGCAGAACGGAGACGAATTTCAAGCGCGGCTCGTGGGCCCGACCCCTGGCACGTATGCGTACGCCTACCGCGCGCGCGTCTCCGGAGGCCCGTGGCTGCTGTGCGATCTCGACGACAGCACCAACGGCTTTCAGCTCGCGCAAGCGGGCGTGCTCACCGCCCTGCCCTTCGCCATCGACGAGTGCGTGCTTGAAGCGCCGCTCTCCGCCGTGTCGCTTCCGAATACGCAGACCGCGTCGTTCTCCGCGCGGGTGCGGGTGCCGTCGTTGACCGAAGACGCGGGCGCTGGACCCGGCCTCACCGGAGAGCTGGGCATCGGAGCGATCGGTACGCCGCCCTCGACCTGGACCAACTGGACTTCGGCGACCTTTGACGGTGACGCGCAGGGCTTCGATCGCTCCCGGGCGCTCGCCGACGCTCCCGCTGGAGAAGGCCTGTACGAGGTCGCCTACCGCTTCAAGCTGGGCTCCGGCGCGTACGTGTACTGCGACGGCGATGGGCTCACGAACGGCTACGCCAGCTCCGCCGCGGGTCGGCTCTCGGTCAACGCCCGCCTCATCTCCGCGTGCAAGCTGGAGTCGGTGAGCGCGTTCTCCATCGCCAGCGGGCAGCCGCTCTCCGCGACGTTGAGCGTGCTGGCCACGGGCTCCGGAGACGCGGGGGTCACGCCCGGGTTGATCGCCCACGTCGGCGTGGGGCCGCAGAATGACGATGCGTCGAACAGCCCGCTCTGGGGCTGGGCCGCGGCGACCTACGACGGCGAATTCGACGGAGGCCGCGACGGGTTCACCTGGCTGTCGTTCCCCGCGTACAGCGGCCAGCGCGCGGTCGCCGGGAGAGCCTCGGTCGACAACGGCCAGACGTGGACCTACTGCGACTTCGTGGGCGGCGACGCGGGCTTCCAGGTCTCTGCGCAGTACAACGTGCAGGTCGGCGCCTCGACAGACTTCGCGTATTGCAACACCCAGTTCCCCACCACCATCTCGCCCGACGCCGGCGTCACCCGCTTCTACGGCCAGGTGTACGAGTCCGGCCTCACGCCGAACGCCGCTGCGCCGATTCGCGCTGAGTTCGGTCTCGGCTTCGAGCGCAATGACCCGGGCGTGGCCTGGAGCTGGCTGCCCGCGCCCATCGCCGCCGTCGCGACGTTGGCCCCCAACAACAACGAATACGCCATCGATCTCGCACCCGACGCGGGCGCCTCGCACTACGCGTTTCGCTTCAGCCGCAACGACGGCGGCTCCTGGTGCTACGGAGATCTCAACGGCAACGGCACGTCGGTCGACGGCTTCTCGGGCTTCGTCAGCGGCGCGCCGAACCTGGGCCGCGTCATTCCCTGAGGCTGGCCGCGGTCTTGCTGAGGGCGTCTCCATGCCGCTCACGTTTCCCTCACACGCCGCCGCGGTTTTGCCGCTGTGTCGCCACGGTGCCTGGCTGCCGCCCAGCGCGCTGATCATCGGCAGCGCAGCGCCTGACTTCGCGTACCTCCTCGATACCAACCGGTGGAACTTTCACCGTTGGCCCGAGGTGTTTTGGCCCTGCCTGCCCATCGCCTTCGCGGCCTGGTGGCTCTACGAGGGGCTCATCGGCCCGTGGCTCACCGCCGTGGTGCGCGACACGTGGGGCGCGGAAGCCGGCGTGGTGGCCGAGACACGTGGCGTGCGAACCAACCTGGTGGGCGTGGTGGCCGCGCTCTGCGTGGGCGCGCTGACACACCTGGCGTGGGACGGCCTCACCCACGCCACCCGCTGGCCAGCGTCGGTGCTGTACCCGAACGTGCGCATCGGGCCGATGGGGCTGACCCACTGGCTCCAGCTCGCGTCACACGTCATCGGCCTGGTGCCGGTGATGATCGTGGTCCGGCGCATGACGCCGACGACGCGCTGGCTGCGACCGGCGATCACGGCGCAGTTGCTCCAGTTCGCGGCGATTCTCGGGCTCTGCGAGGCGGCCAGCTTCACCACCTTGGGTGTGATGCTGTCGAATTCGAGCCGAGTGTCGCTCTTCAGCGTGCCGTGGCTCACCTTCTGGTGGGGGGCGCGCGGCTTCGTGGTGGCGGTGACGCTCTGCGCTCTGTGGTACCGACGACAGCTGGGGAGCGTCAGCGATCGACCAGCTCGAGCTCGATCCGCCCCGCCAGCTTGAGCTGAATGAAGTGCGCCGTGGCGACCTCCGCTTCGGCCACGCTCAACACGCCGCGAAACCCAGCGCCGTCTTCGACCTCGGCCTCCATCACCGGCCCACGCTGGAGCCAGCGCCACATCGGCCCCGCTCCCTCGATCGCCCACGGAACCATGCCCTTCACCGGCCACACCGTGAGCCGAGCGGACAGAAGCGCCGCCAGGTCGCGCGGGTTGGGCCGGAGCTGCGCTGGGCTCACCCCCTCCTCCGCGTACAGGCTCGGTGGCGCTGCGGAGGCGTCGTCGGTCGAGTCGTCGAACAACGCGTCGTAGCGGGTGGGAACTCGGCCGCTGGTCGCGAAGAGAAAGGCGATGGCTTCGTCTTCTCCGAGCCGCTCGGCGTGGAGCATTCGGCGATCGCCGGCCAGCACGCGCACCATCAGCCGCAGCGTCGGCTTCACGATGGTCGCCAACCGCTCGACCCGCTCTCGGAGCTCCGCCAGCAATGACGCTGACGTCTTCTGCGCGGCGAGCTCGAGCGCGTTCCGCTTGGCGACCACGGCGTCGCGGGCGGTGTTGAGCTGCGCCGCGGCATCACCACGAAACGTCGCCAGCGCGTCTCCCGCTGCGGTCCCAATCGACTGGGGCTCTGTCACTCGGCGAATCGCCCCCACCACGAGCGCACCTTGCGCATCGAGCCGGGCCAGCTCGTCGTCACATGCGCGAAGGGCCTGCGCCGCTCCATCGCGCGCCTCATGCCACGCCTCGTACGCGGAGGAGACCGAAGCGCTGATCAACATGCGCCGCATCGCGGAACCGTAGGCCGCAGGCACCTCGACGGCTGGCTGAGGGTCGACGGGCGTATCGTGGCGCGACGACGACATCGCGCGCCGTCAGACGGCTCGGGTACCGCTCGGGGCAGCCGTCTCTTTGCCCGCGCCACCCGGAGCGCCACGGCCGAGGCGCTGCCGCACATCGCTGCGCAGCTCACGGCCGGCCTTGGGCGCCAACAGCAGCCCCAGCCCGACGCCCACCAACACGCCGGCACCGAAGAGCGCCAGCGCGGGGACCATGCGCTCGGCGGTGGAGCGACGGCTCTCCAGCCCGACCGCCTCGAGGAGATCGTCTTTCTCCAGCTCCAGCAATCGCTTCTTGAGATCTCGCATCATGTGGTGCCCCTTCACTCCGAATCTGAATCGAGGCCCGCGCGGCGGCCCTGCGTCAACAGCCCCTCGAGCAGCCCTTCGGCCACCGAGAGGAGCTGGCTCTGCACCGCGGGAATGGCAGCGACCTTCAACGCCGTTTGCACCAGCCGCGCCGTGGTCGGAGAGAACAAACCGCCGCCCAGCACGTACCCGATGCCCACCGCGGCGGCGACCATGCCGTACGGGTGCTCCTCGACCAGCGGCGTCACGCCCGTCGTCTCGGCGAAGTCGTTCACCGCGTCTCCCGCAGAACGCGCCGCTTCACGGAGCACCTCGGGGAGTCCTTCAGCCTCGACCGCTTCGGTCTCCGTCTCGGACGAGATGGGCGCGGTCATTTGCGCGACGCCCAGCGGCCCAGCAGGTACCCCACCGCGGCGGCTCCGAGGAGCGTGGTGCCTGGGTTCTCGCGAATGAACGTCTTCACCCGCTCGTTCAGCGTCGAGAGCTGCTGCTGCGCCTCTTCGAGCTTGGGCGCCAGTCGCTCTTGAAGCTCCTTGAGCGGCGTCTCATCGGCTGCGCGCGCGCCGTTGCTCGATGTCTGTGCGTCGCCCATGTGTCATCTGCTCCTTCGGCGGGGCCCCGAGAGGAGCCGCGCCACAGCGTACCCGACCACGACAGCCAACCCTACCGCCGCGAGCGGGTGCCTCCGCGCCACGGCCGTCAACCGCTCAAGGGGCTCCTTTCGTTGCGCCAGTGCGTCGAGCTCGGCGCGGGCCCGGGCTCTGGCGCGAGCGATGTTCTCCAACGCCTGCGCCGGAGTCAGCGTCACGGGCTCGGCGCGGGCGAGCTCAGACGTCACGGGGCGCGAGGTCATGGCGCGCCCTCTCGTCGACCGGGGAGCAGCTCGGTGCTCTTCTCCAGCTCGACCAGAGACTGAGTCAACGGCTGCCGATCTTTCAGGCCCTGCGCGATGTAGGCGATGCCTCCGCCCCCGCCGAGCACGTTGACCGCGCCCACCAGTGCCAGGGCCGCCTCGAAGGGCATCACCCGCTGGAGCGCCACCGCGATCGCCGCGCACAGGAAGCCGTAGCCGACGAGCACCAGCGGCGCCAAGCCGGCGATGATCGCCAGGCGCGAACCGAAGAAGCGCGCGTCGTCGGCGAGCTCGACCCGGAGCAACCGCAAGTGCTGCACGAGCACGTCGCTCACGCTGTCGATCACACCGCTGAGCGTTCCCCGTTGCATCCCGAGGGACTGTACTGCCGATTCGCACCGCCGGGCCGCCAAAGCGATGCCACCTCGGGAGCGGTTTCGCATACGGTGCCGCGCCATGCTGACCGCCCTGCTGAGCCTGACGTTGACCGCCGCGCCTGCCCCCGCCTTCGCGCCGAAGAACCGGCCGTACGACGCGCTTCACTACACGCTCGACGTGAAGCTCGCCGCCGATGGCACCTACCGCAACCGGCTCACCGCGACGATCAAGCCGACCAAAGCCACCAGCGAGATCGAATTCGACGCCTACGATCTCACCGTGGAGCTCGCGCTCGTCGACGGCAAGGCCGCCACGCCCACTCCGAAATACGACCCGGCCACCAAGACCGGCGTGCTGGTGATCAAGTCTCCAAAGCCACTCCCCGCCGGCAAAGACGTCACGGTCGAGGTCGCGTACGCCGGCAAGGCGGGCACCTCGAACGAAGGCTTCTTCGCGGTACAGAACGAGGGCGCCGCGCCGTGGTTCTTCACCCACTTCGAGCCGTTCTACGCGCAGCGCTTCTTCCCCTGTAACGATCAGCCCGCCGACAAGGCCACGTTCGATCTCAACGTGGTGGTCGACGAGAAGTACGTGGTGCTCTCCAATGGCCGCAAGGAGCGCGACGAGAAGTTCACCGAAGACGGCAAAAACCTGCGTCGCGTCACCTGGAAGCAGGAGAAGCCGCACTCCACGTATCTGGTCGCGCTCGCGGTGGGCCAGTTCGACTCGGTCGAGGCCTCGCCCGACGTGCCCGCCACCATCT